>CAZMPA010000014.1:0-10223 GCA_964567915.1 uncultured Isosphaeraceae bacterium
ATGGCCTGAATCGAGCTGGCCGCCAGATACGGCTTCACACCCATGTCGACCAGACGCGTAATGGCCGACGGAGCATCGTTGGTATGGAGTGTCGAAAACACGAGGTGGCCAGTGAGCGCCGCCTGAATGGCGATGTCCGCCACTTCGCGGTCACGAATCTCACCGATCAGCACAATGTTGGGCGCCTGCCGAAGCATGGAGCGGAGAATCGCGGGAAAGGTCAGGCCAATGCCGTCATTGACCTGGCACTGGTTGATGCCGGCGAAGCTGTACTCGACCGGGTCCTCGGCTGTGATGATCTTACGGTCCGGCCGATTGAGCACATCGAGCGCCGAGTACAACGTCGTTGTCTTTCCCGAGCCGGTCGGCCCGGTCACAAGAAAGATGCCGTTGGGCCGGCGAATGATGCGGTTGAAGTGATCCAGGTGGTCCTGCTCGAATCCGAGATTCTTCAGTCCGATACGGACCGAGTCGGGCCGCAGGACACGCAACACGATCGACTCGCCGTGGTAGGCCGGGCAGGCGCTGACACGGAAGTCGATCTGATCCCCGTCCACTTCCATCTTGATGCGGCCGTCTTGTGGAATTCGCTTCTCGGCGATGTTCACGCCCGCCATCAGCTTCAGACGAGCGAGCAGCGCGGACTGCATACGCTTTGGAAGTTCGTCTCGCACGTGGCATACGCCGTCGATGCGATACCGAAGCAGCACGCGGTCCTCCATCGGTTCGACGTGAATGTCCGATGCGCGTCCGCGGACCGCTTCCATGATGAGCTTGTTTGTCAACTTGACAATCGGCGCGTCGTCGCCGCCACCGCCGATGTCGACCGAGGCGTCCACGGACCGATCCACCGAGGTATCGACTGACACATCGATTGACTCGGTCACGAGCGACTCTGACTTCACCGCCGAGCCACTGCCCAGCCGCTCGTCGATGTAGGCCTTGAGCGCGCTCCGCGGGGCGAGGACGGGGTCAATCTCGGCCTTCAATCGGAAACGCAGGAGATCGAGCAACTCCAGATCCAGCGGGTCATGCACCAGCAGTTTCATGCGGCCGTTGGTCACACCGCAGGGCGCCACGAGGTGCTTTCGCACGACGTCCTTGGGCGCCGCGTCGAGATCGATACCTTCCAGATCCTCTCCAGAGGCCAACGGGTTGAAATCCATGCCGAATTGCTCGGCCAGCGCTTTGGCGATCTCAACGTCGCCGCAGGCCCCGGACTCAATCAGGCACTCGCCCAGACGCTTGCCGCTGCCCTTGGCCAGCTGCAGCGCCGTCTCAAGCTGCGCGTCGGTGATCACCTCCGCCTCAAGCAGCATTTCACCGAGCTTCCGGCGAACTCTGGTGCGTCTGGCCATGGGTGCTGCAATCGGCTCCTGAAGGACACGCGGGGCTGGCTCACCCCCCGCGGGGGGGGCTCCGACCTCGGACGGATGAACGCTGCATGCTACCGAGTGGACCCGTCTCACGATGCGAAGAACCCGGATACCCTCGCCGATCATCAGATCTGGAGCTCATCGGTGCGAATCCTCATCACAGCTGGACCGACACGCGAGCCCATTGACGCAGTTCGCGTGTTGACAAACCGATCGTCGGGGCAAATGGGCGTGGCCATCGCAGGCGAGGCTGCCTCGCGCGGGCACGACGTGACGCTCCTGCTTGGTCGCGGCGCCACCGCAACGCCCGAACCCGGACCCGCCTTGCTCGCTTTCGACTCGACCGATGAGCTCGCCGGTCTGCTTGCCGAGCACTTCCCTCAGTGCGACCTCCTGATCATGGCCGCAGCGGTGTCGGACTTCCTGCCGAAGCAGACCGCCCCGGGGAAGCTTGACCGCAGGGCCGGGCCTTGGCCGCTGATACCGGCATCAGACCTCGTTGCCGGGCTTGCCGGGGGAAGACGGGCCGGCCAACGCATCGTGGGCTTCGCGCTGGAAGAGCCGGCCCTCCTGGAAGCGAGGGCGCGGGCCAAACTGCTGCGAAAGGGCCTGGATGCCATCGTGGCCAACCCGCTGGCCACGATGGAGTCCGCGAGCGTCTCGGGCATGCTCATCGAGGCTGATGGGTCGCTGCATACCGCCCCAAGCGAGGCAACCAAACCACTGTTCGCCCGCTGGCTTCTGGATGCGCTCCAGCTCTAGGGCCTTGATATCCTCCCGCTCCCCCATGAGCACCGATCTCACCAGAAACGAGGAGCACGGGCCAGCCGGCCCGCGTGTTTGGGCCTGGTCCATCTGCATCGCAGGGACGCTGGCCGTCATCACCGCATTGACCTGGGGCCTCGTTTCAGCAGCAGGCCACCACGCGGCCCACGGCGAGGCCGTCCATGCGCCGGCGGCCTGGGGCCTCGGCGTGCTGCCATTTGTCGTCCTGCTCGGCGCGATCGCGGTCCTGCCGCTCATCCCCGCAACCGAGGGGTGGTGGCACAGCAATCTCAGCCGCTTCCTCGTGGCCATGCTCTGCGGGCTTGCCACGCTGCTGTATATCTGGATTGTCGACGGTTGGGCCGCGGTGGGAGTCACCCTGGACCACGCGATTCTCCAGGAGTACGTGCCCTTCATCATGCTGCTCTTCAGCCTCTACGTCATCAGTGGCGGCATTCACATCGGGGGCGACGTTCGCGCGCATCCAATGGTCAACACCGGATGGCTCGCGCTCGGGGCGGCCATCGCCAGCTTCATCGGAACCACCGGCGCCAGCATGCTGCTGATTCGGCCGCTCCTGAACACGAACCGCGAACGCAAGCACACCGTGCACACCGTCGTCATGTTCATCTTCCTGGTCAGCAACATCGGCGGCACGCTGCTGCCGATCGGCGATCCTCCGCTCTTTCTGGGCTACCTCGAAGGCGTGCCGTTCTTCTGGACGCTCGGACTCTGGGTGGAGTGGGCGGTTGCGTGCTGCGTGCTGCTCGCGGTGTACTTCGTCTGGGACACCGTCATGTACGCCCGCGAGACGCCGGCCGTCAAAATCTTCGACCGCGCCAACGTGCAGCCCCTCCGGCTTGAGGGCGGCGTGAACATCCTCTGGCTGCTCGGCATCGTCGCGTGCGTTGCATTCATCACCCCCGGCAAGCCCGTCCCGCTCACAGAGTTTCTGGCCTTTGACTTCCTTCGGGAACTCATCATGCTGGGCTTCGTCGCGTTGTCGCTGCTGACAACCGCCAGGCACACGCGTGAGGCAAACCGATTCGACTACGGCGCCATCATCGAAATCGCGGCGCTGTTCATCGGCATCTTCATCGCCATGCAGGTGCCGCTGCACGTCCTGAAGGCCCAGGGCGAGGGCATCGCCGAGGCGCTGAGCGAGCCGTGGATGTACTTCTGGATCACGGGTGGCCTCTCCAGTGTGCTCGACAACGCGCCGACATATCTGGTCTTCTTCCAACTCGCAGAGTCTGGAACGCCCGAGGGTGCGCCGGGCTCCCTGAGCCTGCTGGAGGGGGGTTCCATCGCTGAATTGCCTCTGATTGCCATCTCGCTGGGCGCGGTCTTCATGGGATCGATGACCTATATCGGCAACGGTCCGAACTTCATGGTGAAGGCGATCGCAGAGCAGTCCGGTGTGCGAATGCCCTCGTTCTTCGGCTTTCTGGTTCGGTACAGCATTCCGGTGCTCGTGCCGGTGTTCATCCTCATCACGCTGCTCATGACGTGGCTCCACGGCTGACCCGGGGTGATAACATTCGCGGCGCGATGAGACTGGAAGTCAATGGAACCGACGTCGACCTGCCCGAGGACGCCACCGTCGAGACGCTGCTCATGTCGCTCGACAGACCCGACTCCCCGTGCGCTGTGGAGCGAAACGGCGAACTGGTGCCGTGGAGAACGAGGAGCGAGACGAAGCTGGTCCATGGCGATCGGATCGAAATCGTGACGCTGGTCGGAGGAGGATGACCATCATGACAACTGCAACTGCACCTGCCGCCCTGCGGATCGGTGATCGAACGCTGGGCAGCCGCCTCATCGTGGGCACGGGAAAGTACGAGTCGTGGGACACCATGCAGCGGGCACTCGAAGCGAGCGGCTGCGACACCGTTACCGTCGCCGTTCGCCGCGAGCGGCGTCTCGATGAGGATGGCCGCTCGCTCCTGGACGCGCTGGCCCTTGACCGCTACACGGTGCTACCCAACACAGCCGGCTGCTTTGACGCGGCCGACGCCATTCGCGTCGCGAGGCTGGGGCGGGACCTCCTTGAGCAACTCGGCAATCCCGGCGCCAGCTGGGTCAAGCTCGAAGTGCTTGGTGACCGCGCGACGCTGCTGCCAGACCCCGTCGGCACATTGGAGGCGTGCCGCGAACTCGTCTCTGACGGCTTCAGTGTCCTCTGCTACACCAGCGACGACCCGATCATGGCCGCCCGCCTCCGCGACGCCGGCGCCGCGAGCGTCATGCCCGCAGGAAGCCCGATTGGCTCGGGACGCGGCATTGCCAACCCTGCAGCGATTCGCATCATCCGCGACCTGCTCAAGGAACCCGATCACGGCGGCGATCCGAACTTCCCGCTTATTGTCGACGCAGGCGTTGGCACACCGAGCGACGTCACCATCGCGATGGAACTCGGCGCCGACGGCGTACTCCTGAACACTGGCATCGCCCACGCTGCGGACCCAGTCCGCATGGCCCGCGCCATGCGGGCCGCGTGTGAGGCCGGACGACTCGGTTATGAAGCGGGGCGAATCGGCAAAAAGCTCTATGCCTCAGCGTCAAGCCCGTGGTCCGGCATCATCGAGTCGATCCCGGGCGAGTGAGGCCCGCCGTCAGTGCGCCACCCGCGTGCCGAGGAGCGGCTCGATCTCAGCGACCCGGGCGGCGACGTCTGTGTCGGATCCCGCCTCGAGATTGAGCCGAAGCAGCGGCTCGGTATTGCTCGCCCGCACATTGCACCACCAATCACCAAGATCCACGGTGACGCCGTCCAATCGGTCGGTCTCGGCCGCCGGATAGGCGTCGATCAGACGCTCCATGGCCGCGGCCTTGTCGTCAACCTCAAAGTTGATCTCGCCCGATTGGCAGTACCGCCGTGCGTCTCCGATGATCTCACTGAACGGACGGCCGTCTGCGACGAGCGCCGAACACACCGCCGCGAATGCCATTGCACCTGAGTCGGCATTGAAGTTCTCGCGAAAGTAAAAGTGCCCGGAGAGTTCGCCGCCAAACACGGCGGCGTGCTCGGCCATGGCCTGCTTCATGAACACGTGCCCAACGCGGCTTCGAATCGGTTCACCGCCACCCTCACGCACGAGCTCAGCCGTGCTGTGGCTGCTTCGCAAATCAAACACAACGCTACCGCCGCCAGCCGCCCGGAGGAATCGCTGGCCAAGCCACCCTGTGATCAGGTCACACCCAACAATGCCGCCCTGCTCATCCACCACCATGCAGCGGTCGGCATCTCCGTCGAAGCAGATGCCAACGTCACATTCGTGCTCGCGGACTGCATCACGCGTCTGCTGCAGATTTGCCTCGACCAGCGGGTTTGGTTCATGGACGAACACGCCACTGCTGTTCTCGAAATTGATCTGAACGATGTCCAGCCCCGCCACATCCAGAAAGAGCTTCGGCACCATCGTGCCAGCCATCCCGTTGGAGGCGTCGATTGCGATCCTGAGCCGCCGCGAGCCGTCCTGCAGCGAAGGTGCCAGCATCTGGAAGACGTGCGTTCTGTACGCGTCCCAGAGATCGCCTTCTCGTCGGCTGCCGACTGGATCGCCCGCTGCATCCAGCGTGTCGGCCATATCGCGAATCTCGGCCAGCCCCGTCTGTTCCCCGACCGGCTTGCCGCCGAGTTTGCTGATCTTGAAGCCGTTGTAATTCGCCGGATTGTGGCTGGCCGTCGTCTGAACGCCGCCGATGCACCCGACGTGATTGACTGCGAACGGAACCATCGGCGTGTCGACGAGTCCGACATCCACAATGTCGGCGCCTTCGGATCGCATGCCACGCTGCAGCGCAGCGACGAGCGACGGGCTGGTGAGCCGCATGTCGTGGCCGACCGCGATGCTCCTTCGATTGGACTGCGGCAATGCGTCGAGCCCGTCCTGCGCCAGCAGGAAGCGAGCCGTCGCCCGCCCGATTCGAAACGCAACATCCTCGTTCAAGGGATCCGGAACGGTGGCGCGTACGTCGTACGCCTTGAAGACGGTGTTCATCATGCTCGCATGGTACCCGGCCCCCGGCGTGGTCAATTCGCAGCGAGGTCCTCCGTCCGGATTCCGACGGGCATGACCGTAGTAAACGCGCGGCCATAGGGCTTGCGGACCACACGCGAATCCAGAATGGCGACCGTCCCCTCATCACTCGACGTGCGAATCAGGCGACCGATGCCCTGCCGAAACCGCTGCACGGCGCGGGGAAGACTCTCATCTCGGAATGGCGATCCCCCAGCGGCAGACACCGCCTCACACCGGGCCTCGACAAGCGGCCGGTCCGGCGGCTCGAAAGGCAAGCGGGTGATGATCACGGTGCGCAGCGCGGCGCCCGGCATATCCACGCTCTGCTAGAAACTCGAGGTCCCGATCAGGACACCGCCCTCTGTGGCCCGAAACTGCTCAACCAACGGCCCGGGAGGCCCGTCTCTGCCCTGCACGAAGACGGTCCCGCCGACGTCCAACAACCGGTCCTCGGCCTCCGCAACGATCTCGTCGATGATTCGGAAACTGGTGCAGAGCACCAGCGCGTCGCCCCCCGTTCTGGCCACCAGCTCGACAATGCGGTCCGCCAGCGCCGGTACGTACTCCGGTCGCCCGGGCTCGGGCATGCCCGAGTCGATCACCAACCGCATCTGGGACGCCAGATTGAACGGGCTGCCCTCCAGCAGGACCGACGCCTCGGGGCACCCGAGTCGCGTTGCAACATGTTTGAACCCTGCGCCACCGCTGGACAGGGTGGCGCTGGTCAGCACAACGCTCGTGCCGCCCGCAAAGAGCATGCGCTCCAGAATGGGCGCCACTTCCACGACGGTGCACTTGAGCACGGGCCGAGGCCCACGCCCGCCCCCCGGATCTGTTCCCTCGAGCGCATACACCGCGCCTGGCACGTCCTGCGCCAGGAGTCGCCGCACGCCGGTGGCGAGTCCGGCCGCCCGAATCGCCCACGCGTTGAGCTCGGCCCGGTCTTCATCGCTGCCCGCTTCGGCCCGCACCGCGTGTATCGACTCGGCCAGGCCGTCCAGGGGCGCCGACAACACGTCTTCCACCGGGTTGGCCGAACGTATGCGGCCCCCGGCGACGCCCGAGGTCGAGTGCCACGACATCAAGGCATTGAAGAAGTCCCGGCAGGCTCTTCGCACGTCACGAACATGCACCACACACCGAGCGACCGCTCCGTCCCCACTCATGCCGGCGAGCCACCCACGCTGCTCGTCATCACTCAGTAACAGACTCGTCAGCCGAAGCACCCCGGCTTCGGACACCTGCATTCCAAAGTGCTCCGCAGCAACGTCCTCAATGGCGTGAGCTTCGTCGAAGATCACATGGTCGTAGGCAGGCAGGAGCGCGGCGCCGTTCATGCGGAGTGCCAAGTCGGAGAAGAAGAGCGCGTGGTTGCACACCAGCAGGTTGCCCTGCTGCATCGCCGCCCGCGCCCGCTGGTAGAAGCACTCGTCGAATCTCGGACACTTGGCGCCGAGGCAATTGTTGGCGTCACTCTGGACGTGATCCCAGACAGCCCCGCGGGCTGCGCGAGGGAGCGTGGCAAGCGTGCCGTCGAGCGTCGATCTGGCCCAGTCCTGCACGACGTCCAGGCCCGCCGCGACCTGCCGCGTCAACCGCGCGGCCCGGCGGCGAGCCAGTTCCAACCGCCGAAGACTGAGGTAGTTGCCGCGGCCCTTGACCAGCACTGGCTTGACGGCGCCACCGGCAAGCGGCATCAGCAGCGGAATGTCCTTGCCGAGCAGTTGCTCCTGCAGCGCGATCGTGTGGGTCGACACCACAACGGTCTCGCCGTGCTCGATGATGCGGTCCATTGCCGCGAGCAGGTAGGCGAAGGACTTCCCCACACCGGTCCCGGCCTCGGCAAGGAGCGTGCGGCGGCCCTCGAGCGCCTCGCCGACCGCCGAGGCCAGCCTCGCCTGCTCCGGCCGCACTTCAAACCCAGGCAGGACATCAGCCAGCCCGCCGACTTCGCCGAGTCGCCGTGCCAGTTCACCGCTTTTCACGCGGCACTCCCCCGATGGGCGCGCGGGCGGGCTCGCCCGGTCGCCGAGGCCACTGCCTGGCAATCGGCCCTTTCCGACGCGTCACGACGATGGTGCCGGTGGGCGTCCTGCGTGTCGTCTCAACTTCGGCCTTGAGCGTCCTGAGCGCCGCGGAAGACTCAGCGATCTCCTGCTCGGCGCGTTCGCCCTTGATGGCCAGCAGGGCGCCGCCCTCGCTTACCAGTGGAAGCGCCAACTCCAGAAGAACAGGCAGCCCGCCAACGGCACGGGCGGTCACGACGTCCCACGCGCCGCGGCCGCCACCATCCGGGCTCCCCAGGGTTTCCGCGCGCTCACTCAGGACGGTCACGTTTTCGAGGCCGAGCGCCGTCGCCGCCTCTGCCAGAAACCTCGCCTTCTTGCCGGTCGCCTCCAGCAGTGTCACTGGAAGGTCCGGTCGGCACACGGCAATTGGAACACCGGGAAACCCGCCGCCCGATCCAAGATCCAGCAGATGCCGCGCCCCGGCAGCTTCGATGAAGGGCAGCAGCGTCAGGCTGTCGAGCACGTGCCTGCTCCACGCATCGTCGCGTTCGACGATGCGCGTCAGGTTCATCCGCTTGTTCGCTTCGGTGAGCAGGTCAAGAAACGTGCCGAGCATACGCCACTCGTCTGCAGCCAGTTCCAATCCAAAAGGAACCGCCATCGCCTGCAAGGCTCCGAGGTCATCCATGCCCGTCGTCCTCTTGTCCAAACTCAAAGCTCTCCCGCCAAAGTCGACTCGGTGGCCGCAACCCGACGTTGAGCAACAGACCAACCAACAACCATACCGCCACCAGACTGGATCCACCGGCGCTCACAAACGGCAGCGTCATCCCGGTGATCGGCATGACTCCAATCGTCATCCCGGTATTGACCACCATCTGCGAGACCAGCAGGGCCGTCGCCCCGACCGCGACCAGTCTGGGGAACGCTTCTCTGCACTGCGCCGCAACGAGCAGCCCACCTGTGGCCAGCATGCCGAAGAGGCCCCACGTGGCCAGGGCGCCCAGCAGGCCCCACCGCGTGACGATCACGGCAAACACCATGTCGTTGTGCTCTTCGGGCAAGTGATTCCACCGGACGAGCCTCGACGCCTGCGGGCCGCCGTGCCCACCCAGGCCACCCGCGCCGACGAGCGTCATCGCCCGCTCGCCCTGATACCCGATGTCGTCCACATACGTGGTGTCTCCTCGCACCTGCGCCCACATGGCCAGAATGCGGTCCTTCTGGTGGGGCCGCAGGAGCGGCGTCATGGCGCCAGCAGCCACCAGACCAAGCACGACGATGATGCCCAGATCCCGCATCTTGGCGCCGGCGGCAATGAGCATGGCGAAGGCCGTCGGCAGGAAGAGCAGCGCCGTACCGAGGTCTGGCTCCAGCAGCACCAGCCCCATTGGCACCAGGGCGATCAGCAGCGGCGGAATGAGCCCTCTCAGCCGCCGGTGGTTCCGTCGAAAGCGAAGCCACGACGCGATTGACAACACGACGGCAACCTTGGCCAGTTCCGACGGCTGAAAGTCCGTCACAACGAGATTGATCCAGCGACGTGCGCCATTGCGTGGCCGCACGATCGCGTCCGGGACGCCGGGCAGCAGCAGGAATACCAGCAGCAGGCCGACCAGCAGGAGCAGCGGCCAACTGATCCACTGCAGAAAGCGATGGGAAGGCCACGTCACCAGCCCCGCCGCGATCAACCCCACAATGAGCAGCGCCGCCTGCTTGGCCACCAACTCCGGCCGCGTCGTGTCGATGGCGAGCAGCCCGATGGCCGTCAGCAGCAACGCCGCCACCACGCACAACCACGCAGGCGTCGCCCAGTTCACGCGGGCCCGCCAGGTTCGCCGCGGCGCGGGCCGCATCCCGCCGCCCGGTCTGACCATGGGTACGCCGCGGCTCATGGAGACGGCTCCAACAGGCCCGTGTCCTTCAACGCCCTGACGACCTGATCGGCGATGGGACCGGCGGCACGTCCGCCCGAACCGCCGTACTCGACGAGCACGGCAACGGCGTACCGAAAGTCACCACCCTCCGGCCCCACCAGAAAGACAACC
>CAZMPA010000014.1:10233-19281 GCA_964567915.1 uncultured Isosphaeraceae bacterium
CCCACGCGTGCTCAACGCCAGCCAGCCGTTCCCCCTGCTCAACCTGCCCGTCTCCATTGACATCTCGTTGCCAGGGCGGCGACTGCGCCGTCCCGGTCTTGGCGGCGATGCGAACGCCTTCGACGCGAAAGATCGGCTCTGCCCCGGTCGGCAGCGGCAGATGATGCCCGGTGCCCCACCGCTCGCTCACGACGTCTTCGAGGCCTTCCAGCGCAGCAGCGACACCGGCCGGAGACAGCGGCCTGCCCGCTGGGGTGCCCGTGGCGCGATGTCCTTTCACAAGCGTCGGTGGAATGCGGCGGCCGTGGCGGGCGAGCGTCGCGTAGGCGTCGGCTGCATGCAGCGGCGTCCAGGCCGTCCGCCCCTGCCCAATCCCGAGCATCACCGACTCGAACGTCGCCTCGCCCTTTCGCCGCAGCTCCGCGATGTCTTCGTCGCTGGGCCGCGTGCCCCGGACTTCCACGGGCGTTTCCGCCCACGGCGGCGTCAGACCGATGTCAAGGGGCTCACCCAAACCGAATCGGCCGAGCCAGTCGGACAGGCGAGCAAGTCCGAGCCGCTCGCCGAGTTCGTAGAACCAGCAGTTGCACGATCGGGCAATCGCTTCGACGGCACCAAGCCGACCGTGCGTGGCCAGCCCGTACCTGGGCCGGTAGATCCAACACCTGGCCATGCCGGACTGGTCTTTGAAGTGATGCCCGCGGCACTCCAATTCATCGCCAACGCCGATCACGCCCTCGGTCACCGCCGCGGCAAGCACCAGTGGCTTGACGATGGACCCCGGCGGCGCCGCGACCTGCGCGCCCCGAATCAACCAGGGTTGCAGAGCGGCCTTCTCCGCTTCGGCCAGGTCGTCGGAGCCATTTGGCGTCGACGCCATGGCCAGGATCTCTCCGGTGTCGATGTCGAGCACGACCACGCTCGCGGGCAACTGTGTGCCCTCCGCCACAGCGGGGTTGCTGTGCCATGGCTGTACGCGAGTGAGACAGATGGATGGGTCGAGGGCGGCTTCGATGCGGGCTTGCAGAGGCGCGTCGATGGTCAATTGCACCTTGCCACCAGGCTTGGGTTCGACCCGCTTTCGAACACCGAGATCTCGATCGTGGATCACCTCGCCAACACGGCCTCGCAGTGTGTCCTCGTGCGCGCGCTCGATGCCCCGCCCGCCAACGACGTCGCCGGGTCGATAGCCCCCTCGGTCAACATCACCGGTGTGTTCGTCGCGGAACGGTCTCCGCGCCAGGTCCTCCTCCCACACGTCCGAACGGGTCGAGCCGATGAGTTGACCGCAGGTGTGATCGACCGCGACCGCCCGATCGCCTGACCCGCGGAGCGGCCCGGGCAGCGTGGAGCGGTCCACTGCCACAACGGCGCCGGCCTGTGGGTTGGCTCGGTGCCGCGAATACCGCAGGGACAGCAGTTCCGGATACTCGGCGGCCAATGCTTCGAGCGACGCCGCCGGTCCATCGGGCAGATCCGGCACAATGACATGCGCGGCCGCCTGTTCGCGAATAGGCCGCTGCACGAACGCTGGTCCCGCATCCACTCCAAATCTCGCCTCGTGCCGACGTCTCTGTTGATCCCACACGACCGCCGCCATGTGCTGCACGCGACCGCGAATGTCATTGAGTTCCCCGTCCAGTTCGGCCCGGTCCAACTCAGCGGCTCGGGCAACGTCACTCCACAATCCCTCCAGCACGTCGTCGAACGGGGGTCGCCGCGCAGCGATCGCAGCAGTCCGTATCTCGGGCGAGGCCGCCTGCCAGACCGCCGAACCGAGGTCTTGCCGCGCCACCGACGCTGCCTTGTCTTCGGCCCACTGGCCGGTGATCGCATCCCACGAAACGGCCACCTCCCATCGGGGTTCGTCCCGCGCCAGGACCAGACCGCTTCGGTCCACAATGTCGCCCCGCCAGGTGGGAAGCCACTGCCGCTGTGTCAGCCGAGACTCGGCGGTCGCTCGATGTCGCTCGCCCTGGACGACCGTGAGCCGCACAGCCTGCGCAAGCAAGGCCACCATGATCACGCCCAGAATGCCCGCCAGCAGCCGAAGCCTGCGGTGGTACATAAGTGGAGCCTTGCGGCGGGTGGTGGTGGACATGTGGCGGCGTCTGCTCGTCGCGGGGGGATAGTTTGGGCCAGTCTACGCCGCACCGCTCCCGCCATCCGGGATACTGGTTACGTGCAAACACTTCCACCGGAACTGCTGCTCGATGCGTACATGCAAGGCTGCTTTCCGATGGCAGATCCGCAGACAGGCGATCTGGAGTGGTATCGACCGGATCCGCGAGCGATCATCGAACTGGATGGGCTTCGGATCCCAAGGAGCCTCGCCAGGACGTGCCGGTCGGATCGGTTCGACATCCGCCGCGATACCGCCTTCGGCGAAGTGATTGAGGCTTGCGCCGCACCATCGGCGGGTCGGAATGACACCTGGATTGACGCCAGAATCGCAGCAGCATGCGGGACGCTGCACCAGGCGGGCTTGGCCCACAGCATTGAGGCCTGGCGAGATGGGCGACTGGTGGGCGGACTCTACGGCGTGCGGCTCGGCGGGGCGTTCTTTGGCGAGTCCATGTTCAGCAGGCCCCAGGAAGGCGGCCGGGACGCCTCCAAGGTGTGCCTGGTCCATCTCGTCGACCACTTGAGGGCGATCGGCGGGACGCTGCTGGATGTCCAGTTTCTGACCCCGCACCTGGAGCGGCTCGGCGCGATCGAGATCCCTGACACGGAGTACCAGCAGCGGCTGGAGGGGGCCCTTGCCGTCGAGACGACCTGGTGACACAAACCTTGCGGCGAGGGCGGCCGGGCTGGTATCCTTCCGGGTCTTCCCTTGTGAGGAGCCGTCAGTGAGGGTCTTCGGATCGGCGCTGCACGGGGCATTTCGGTCGCGGCTGACAGATGCTCCAGCTCCGGGAAGTCCAGCCGCGGCAGCGCGTCTCGACGCGGATCCGCGCCCCATCCTGTCCTGCCGGCCCCCATCGGGCCGGCCAGCACGACGAGACCAGCGCGACGACCGGCTCAACAGGCCGGCCACCCCATCTTGGCCCGTGGTGTAATCGGTAACACACCTGTTTTTGGTACAGGCATTCCAAGTTCAAGTCTTGGCGGGCCAGTTCAAGACGACACGCTGCACGAACCATGACGTCCCCGACGACACAATCCGATCGACAGACAACCGCTGTCATCCTCGCCGCCGGCAAGGGCACTCGCATGGGGAGCGACTTGCCCAAGGTCCTGCACGAAGTGGCGGGGCGCCCGATGGTGCACTGGGTCGTCGACGCATGTCGGCAGGCCGGCGTCGGCACCGTCCTTGTGGTCATTGGACATAGAGGCGATCTCGTTCGCGCATCGCTGACGGCCGCCGAGGGCGTTGAATTCGTCGAGCAGCCCGAGCAACTGGGAACCGGACATGCCGTCGAGGTCTGCCGCTCATCGCTGGAACCGATCGGGGGCGACGCATTTGTGCTTGCCGGCGACGGGCCGCTCATTCGGACCGAAACGCTGCAGTCCATGCTCCGGACCCATCGCGGCGCCGATGCAGCTGCAACCCTCGCAACCGCCGTCATCGAAGACCCCACCGGCTACGGCAGAATCGTGCGGGACCAGGCCGGCCGTTTCGATTCCATCGTCGAACAGAAGAACGCCACCCCGGAACAGTGCGCTATCAGGGAGGTGTACCCCTCGTACGCGTGCTTTGACGTACCCGCCCTGCTGGACACGCTCTCTGAGCTTCCGCGTGACCCGGTCGGCGGCGAGTACTACCTGACTGAGGTTCCGGCGATGATGCGGCGAAGCGGGCGATGCGTGGAATTGCTCGCGGAGGTGCCCGCCGAGGACATCCTCTCGATCAACACCCCCGACCAACTTGCGGAAGTTGACGCCGTCCTTCGAGGGCGTCTGCAGATGGAGGCTGCGACATGAACGTCGATCGCGATCATCTGAAGATCTTTGGCGCTCGCGCCGGAGCGGAACTTGCAGCAGACGTCTGCAACCATCTCGACCTCCCGCTTGGAGTGGTCAAGACGGAACTCTTCCCCGACGGCGAGTTGATTGTCCGCATCGAGGAAGACGTCCGGGGACGCGACTGCTTCGTCGTCCAATCAACCAGCGACCCGGTCAACGCCAACCTGATGGAGTTGCTGATCTTCATTGACTGCCTCCGCAGGGCATCCGCCAAGCGGATCACTGCGGTCGTTCCGTACTTCGGGTATGCCCGACAGGATCGCAAGGACGCAGGACGCACGCCGATCACGGCCAAACTCGTCGCCAATCTGTTCGCTGCCGCTGGCGCCGATCGCGTGCTCTGCATGGACCTGCACGCCGCACAGATTCAGGGATTCTTTGACATCCCGGTGGACCACCTGACCGCGTCGGCCGTCATCGGCAACTACTTCGAAGGCATTCGGAGCGACCTGGGCGACCTGGCCATCGTGTCCCCCGATGTCGGCAACGTCAAGGTCGCCAACGCATACGCAACTCTGCTGGACGCCGAACTGGCCATCATCGACAAGCGGCGCGAGTCGGGCGACACGGTCGCGTCGAAGAATCTCATTGGGGATGTCTCGGGGCGAACGGTTCTGATGGTCGACGACATGATTTCGACGGCCGGCACGATCTGCGAAGCCGCTCGGTTGGTCATGGACCGCGGTGCCGTACGGGTGGTTGCTGCCGCCTCGCATCCCGTTCTGTGCGGCCTGGCCATGGACCGGCTGAGAGACGCACCGATTGAGAAAATCGTCGTCACAGATTCCATCCCAGACCGCGGCCGGCTCGACCCGATCCGCGACAAACTCGTTGAATTGACCATTGCGCCCATGCTGGGCGAGGCCATTTATCGAATTCACCACGACATGTCCATCTCCGCCCTGTTCCAACGTGGAACGGGCGTGAAACGCTGACACCTGCCCGCGGTGACACGTCGTCGCCGCCTGAATTGGAGGACCCGATCATGGGCCACGACACACCGACCCTCGAGGTCGAGACCCGCGAGCGAACCGGAAGCCGGTACGCCAAGCGACTGCGAGACGCGGGGCGACTCCCGGCCGTCATTTACGGCCGCGGCGGAAAGCCCGTACACGTGAGCGTCGACGCGCTTGAGGCCATCAACCGCCTGCAATCCGGCTCCCACGTCATGGACGTCAGAGTCGATGGCGGCGACGGCGAAACGTGCCTGGTGAAGGAACTGCAGTTCGGTCACCTTGGCGACGACCTTGTTCACATCGACCTCGCTCGGGTCGACATGGATCAGATCGTGACGGTCAACGTCCCGGTGACACTCAGCGGTACCGCAAAGGGCGCCAAAGAGACCGGCGCCATGCTGGTGGTGGTTCGCTCCGAGATCGAAATCCGCTGCAAGGTCAGCGCGATTCCGTCCGAGATCAAGGCCGACATCACCGAGATGACCGAGGCGCTCACGATCGGCGAGTTGGACCTGCCGGACGGCGTGGAAGCCATTCTGGACCCCGAGAAGCACATCGCCCACATCGAATTCAAGGCCGAGGCCGAAGAAGAGGGCGATGCCGAGGCGACCGACGTCGACGCCGATGGCGCCGAACCGGAAGTCATCACCGAGAAGAAGGAAGAGTCGGAGGACGGCGGCGAGGGCTGAGCCCCGCCACCTGCAGCACCATGCGACTCGTCGTCGGCATCGGCAACCCGGGCACCGAATACGACCACACCCGCCACAACGTCGGGTTCGAGGCGGTCGATCGCCTGGCGCGCCGGATCGCTCCTGGGGAGATTGCTCGCAGCCGCTTTCAGGGTGCGACGATCAATGCCCGGATCGGAGACGACTCCGTCCTGCTGCTCAAACCGCTCACCTTCGTCAATCGAAGCGGGCAAGCCGTCGCAGAAGCAATCCGCTTCTACAAACTGCAGCCCGCACAAGACCTGCTCGTTCTGGTGGACGACACCGCCCTGCCTTGCGGACGCCTTCGTGTTCGCGAGCGAGGTGGCGCCGGTGGCCACAACGGACTGCAGGACATCACACAGAAGCTGGGAACGGATCACTGGGCGCGGGTGCGCATCGGTATTGACCCTCCCGGCGACATCCCCCTGTCGTCCTATGTGCTCGGCAGGTTTCGCCCCGACCAGCAGGATGCTGTCGACCAGGGCATCGAACAGGCCGTCGAAGCGGCCGACTGCTGGATCAACCGCGGCACCACCGCCGCCATGAACGCGTTCAACGCCGACCGGGAGCCGACACGCTCGCCGGAGGAGACCAACAAGAATGTCTGAGATCACCATCACCACTTACGAGGGCATGTTCCTCTTTCCGCAGTCCGCGACCAGCGACCTCGCCGCCGCCAGCCAGCACGTGCTGGACCACCTCGAGAAGGTCGGCGCCGAAGTCGTCTCGTTCCGCAAGTGGGACGACCGTCGTCTCGCCTACCCCATCAAGGGCAACAAGCGAGGCGTGTACTTCCTCGGCTACTTCAATCTTTCTGGTGACAAGATGGCGTCACTGGAGCGAAATCTGCTGCTGAGTGAGGATCTGGTCCGCTTCCTGATCACCCGCGCGGACCATCTGACGCAAGAGCAGATCGAAGCCGCCGAAGGCCGGGCCGAACTGGCCGACGAGGTCAAACTCCGCGGCGAACAGCAGGCCGACGACGCCGGCAGCTCCGTCCGCGCCACAACCAGGGCGGACCGCGAAGCCGCAGCCGCCCAGGAGACGGACGAGTCCGCCGCCCCCGCCCCGGAAGCCGCCCCGGAAGCCGCTGGCGACGATGCCACCCCCACCGCGGAGGAGCCCGCAGCATCCTGATCGCCAGCGTTTTGGCTCCCCAGTGGACCGAGTCCACGCGGAAGCCGGTACGATGGCCAGAACAGGAGGCATGAAGCCATGGCAGGAAGTGTCAACAAGGTGTTCCTCATGGGGAACCTCACCCGTGACGTCCAGTTGAAGCACACGGCGAACAACACCGCCGTTGCGAATATCGGGCTCGCGGTCAATCGCCGGTATCGAAACAACGCCGGCGAAATGCAGGAAGAGACCACCTTCGTCGACTGCGAAGCCTGGGGTCGCACAGCCGAAACCATGGGCAAATACCTCTCCAAAGGCCGCCCGGTCTTCGTCGAGGGCCGGCTGCGACTCAACGAGTGGGAGGACCGCGACGGCAACAAGCGGTCCAAACTCCTCGTCGTCGTTGACACGTTCACCTTCGTCGACAGTCGGGGCGGCGGCGGCGGGAACAGCGGCGGCCAGGAGACGAAATACCAGGCAACCGGCGGAGGCGGCAGCACCTCTCCGGACGACATTCCTTTCTGATCCCCGTTCTGATCTGATCCAGAAGCGAGGGCCGACGTCGGCCCCACATCACATTGACGCTGGGGCGCCACGGCGCTCCTCAACTCCTCGGAGGACACCGCACATGAGCCGTAGAACAATCGAACTGTTGTTGCTCGAGAACGTCGAGAGCCTTGGCATCATCGGAGATGTCGTCAAGGTCCGTACCGGATACGCCCGGAACTATTTGCTCCCGATGGGCATGGCAGAACCGCCAAGCCAGGGCCGAATCGACGAACTTCAAGCCGAACGCACGACCGCCCTGGCGAAAGTCGCCGAGCAGCGATCTGCCCGCGAAGAACTCATCACGCGTATGGAAGAGGTCGAGCTCACCCTCGTCCGGTCCTGCAACGACCGGGGCGGCTTGTACGGCTCGGTCACCCAGCGGGACATTGCCGACGGGCTCGCTCAGGTCGGCTACGAGGGCGTTGACATCCGTTCCGTACGCCTGCCCTCTTCCATCCGCCGAATCGGGGCCTATGAGGTACCGATCCAGTTCGACGTTGACCTTCGGGCTGAGATCACCGTTGTCGTTGAGCCCGACCAACCGCTTGAAGAGCGTGAGGAGATGGAGTTCGACGACGAAGGCGAACTCATCGAGAAGCCCGAGCCCGTCGCCGCAGAACCGCCAAAGCCGGCCGATCCCGAGAAACCGGCCGCCGCGACCGAGGCGTGAGCCGCTGAGCAGCGGATCGACAGGACAACCCTCCTCCGAGGGCCCGCACGCTGTGGTGATTCAATTCGCCCCCGGACGCCGCATCGCCTTCAGGCGACCTCGCGTTGGTCGGCCCCGCCGTCCCCGAACTCGAACTCGAGGTAGCGGGCGATGTAGTCGAGGATGCTCGACGCCTCCGGGATGTCGGGATTGCTCGTCGGGCCAGAGGGCTCAAATCGCATGCCCTTGAACCGACGAACGGCGTCGTCGATGGGCAAGCCGTATTGCAGTGAGATCGAAAAGCTACGGCAGAATCCCTGAATCAGGCCGGAGAGCGTGGAGCCCTCCTTGCTCATCTTGATGAAGATCTCACCGGGTCTGCCGTCATCGAACAGCCCCACCGTGAGGTATCCCTCGAAGCCGCTGACTGAGAACTTGTGGGTGGTCGACTCCCGGGTCGTCGGGAGGATCTCGCGGTGGCGATCTGTGAGCATGTATGAGCCTTCCGTGGTCTCTCTGCAGTCCAGCCGCGTCCATGCAGCCATGGCGTGCATCGGCCGCGCGGGCTTCGTGACTTGAATCGTGCTACTCCGCCAGACCGGCAGCGAGCACGGCGGCCGCCGCGAGCACCGATCCAGCAAGCAGCCCGATCGCCACACCCACCCTCGCTGCCGCCGCCCACCTCGTCCAGCCCACCACCATGCCGGACAGGCACAGCACCGTCACCCCCGGCAGCGCAAAGCCCTCGAGCCCCGCTACCCGGCGGTATCCAATAAACGCCAGCGGTCTTCCCGCCTCGCCCACAACGAGTTGCAGCCCCGCGATGGCCACCACGCCGAGCGCCAGCGTCGGCCCCACAACGGCGGCCCAGCCCGCAGTCAGCGTGGCAGCGCGGCCCCCACTCACCTGCGCGATTCGAAGCACCATCAAACCGCCAGTGAGCAAGCACACCGCAGACATTGCCCACCAGCCACCGCTCGCCGCCACCGTCCAACTCAGAATCGCGCTGAGCAGGAGCCCGCCCCCCAGGAGCCCACCCCCCTCGATGCGATCGGCATGGGACTCCCCGGCCCGCGGCATTGTCTCAAGCCAGACCAGCACG
>CAZMPA010000015.1:0-19256 GCA_964567915.1 uncultured Isosphaeraceae bacterium
GGAATTGGGTTCAGGCATGTGGGTGTCCGGAGTCTGTGCTGGAGAGTCCCCATCCTACGCCCGGCTGCGTCGACCGTCGAATATGTTGGCTCGGAAGCGTGGCTTTGCCGCGGGCTACCAGGAGCTCGCCATGCGATCAACGATTGCTTCGGCCATCAGGTCGACCGCCTGAAGGCGTCCAAGCTCGATGGGCTCCCCAATTGGATTGGATGGCAGGAATACGCCGGTTGTGCCCATGCCGTCCCAGCCCGCGATGGTCGAATTGTCGTCGAGCCGCTCCCAGGTCCAATCCGTCGTGAGCTGCACCGCCACTTCCTGATCCAGCTTGGTCAATCTGGATTGGGACAAGGCCCGGAGGTCCACCGTGGTCACGGTGACCTCCAGCAGGGTGTCAGCCTCGGTCTCGCTGGCCACACGCCAGGGAGTACGCGTCTCAATCTCGCGAATCAGGGCGCTGGTCAGCAGATAGCCGACCTCCCGATCAAAGGTGTCATTCTGGACCACCGGAACCGCAACGGTCTTATAGGCCGTGTTGAACGTTGTGCCGACGACCCACCCGGTGGTCGGGTCGGTCCCGCAGCCTGCGGTTGCCACGGCGGCAGCGAGTATCGCAGCGCGGCCAATCATGGTGTGGCGTCTCCGGCCTGTTGGACAGGCGGCGGATCGGACTGCTGCAATCCCTCACGGAGCAGCGTGTAGTCGGGCGTTTTGGCGAGCACCGATTCGGGAAGCAAGGGCAGAATCGTCTGGATGTGATCGAGCGCTCGAAGACAGGCCGCCGATCTTGGAAAGCGTTGCACGAGGCTTCGAATGGTTACCTCTGCGGCAATGGGATCACCCTGATTCAGGTACCACAGCGCAGTCGTCAGGATCTTGTTGGACTCTGACTCTTCGATCCGTCGAATCAACGCGTCGGCGCCGATCCGCTCCGCTTCGGCCGGCCGACGAACAGCGAGTTGCTGCAACTCCGCCTTGGCTTCCAGAAGCCCGACGATATCGAACTGCGGTCCCTTGAACGTGGCAATATTCGCGTAGATCAACCGGCGTCGCGCGAACCCCCGTTCGGTGGAGCGTGGGTACCGCTCGATAAAGACGGCATATGCCTCGGCGGCCATGGTCATGCGACGATTCCGGAAGTACATGTCGGCCAATTGCAGACCAGCCTGTTCAGCAAGTCCGCTGCCCGGGAGGCGTTCCTGAATGCGAATGAGCAGTTCTTCAGCCTCGTCAGTCGCGTCGATCATGCGGATGCCCATGAGCTTTCGCCGCATGCCGTGGGCGTACTTGACGGCGATTTCGTACTCTCGTTCGAGCGCGATCGCGAATACCTCACTCCCGGGGTACTTACGGGCGAGGAACTCGTAGTCATAGAGGGCTTCGTACTCGTCTCCAACGCCGACGAGGGCGTCGCCGCGGACGAGGTAGGCCTCTGGAAGCAGGGCCGACGTCGGATTTCGCTTCATCCAGCGGTTGGCCATGTTGAGGGCGCGGTCGAAACGGCCTTCGGCCAGCAGGGCACGGGCTCGTGAGAGTCTGGCAGCGGGCGTGCCCGCCTGCGGCGTCGCCTCGTGGTGCCACTCGTCATCGGACCCGAGTTTGTAGACCTCCTGAGCGAAGGCGGGGCTGGAAATGAAGAAAAACCCCCAGATGGCCACCCCGATGGCCATTCCGCCGCTCAGGCGGCGGGCCAGGGTGGGCGTCGGCTGCCTCCGGGCCGCAGTGCGGCAGTAGGTGGGTCCCGTCATGCCGTGGCATCCTACTCAGTCGCTCCGCCCAGGGCGGCAGCCGGGATTGGCAGTGGGCCTCGCTCTGCAAAGGAGGAGGGCTGATCGTTCTCGGGCCGTCGTTCGCCTGCCGCGCAAGAATGGCCGCGAGCGACCGATAACTCTCTATTGCACCGCGGGTTGGTGGATGGTGCAGTCGAAGGTCGAGCAGATGTCCGACGCGGCCCCGTCACGCGGAGCCCGCTCGAGCGATGGGCGTTCGAGTTGAGAGGAGACTTCCCCCGCACTGCCGGAACGACCGGAGCAACTGGCGCTGATCTGCGCGTGTGACGCGGAATCGCGACACAACTGTGGCACATGTGAAAGTCGAATCGTCTCTTCTCGATTGACTTACCCGTGAAGACGCCAGACCCCACTCCGTTCGAATCCTCCGCGCCAGTCAATCCTCGTTGGCTTGTGAACCTGTGTCGGCACGTGTATGGTGCTGACGCGTCATGTGCCAGCTCAAGGAAGAGTCTGGACGCGGCGGAACACGCTGAAGGATCTGCGTGTTCAACACAACGGCGGCGCAGCGGTCAAGGAGTGGACCCGATGCCGAAGATCGAAACAATGAAGAAACAGGGCGGCACAGCGACTGCAACGTCGTCGCGCCGTGCCATTCCGGACACGACGGCCGATGGCCGACTTGTCGTGGACGTTTGGCTTTCCTATCGAGACGACCCCAGCGAAGAGACGCGGAATGTGCTCGTCGAGCACTACCTGAAGTTGGTTCGGTACACCGCCGAGCGGCTCCATGCGAGACTTCCTTCTGAGGTGGATGTCGAAGATCTGATGTCGTCGGGGCTGTTCGGCCTCATGGACGCGATCGACGCCTTTGACCTCGACCGTGGGGTGAAGTTTGAGACGTATTGTGCGCAGCGGATTCGCGGCGCCATCTTCGACGAACTTCGCGCCATGGACTGGGTGCCGCGGCTGGTCAGATCGCGAACCGCCAAGATGGAGCGGGCCAGGAAGGATCTGGAGATGACCTCTGGTCGCAAGGCGACCGAGCAGGAGGTGACGGCCCACCTGGACGTCACTCCGGAGGAATTCGCCAAGATCAAGCGGGACTCCCGCCCCGTCAGCATGGTGTCGCTCAACCGCAAGTGGTACGAGACCGACTCGAGCCGCGATGTGACGGAAGTGGACGTCGTGCGGGACCGCCGCCAGGAGAGCCCGGTCTCCAAGCTGCAGCGTGAGGATCTCAAGTACCTGCTCACCCGCGGACTGTCCCGCGCCGAGCGGCTGATCGTCATCCTCTACTACTACGAGGAAATGACGATGAAGGAGATTGGCGTCACGCTGGATCTGAGCGAGTCACGCGTCAGTCAGATGCACTCGTCAATTCTGGCCCGGCTCAAGGCGCAGATGCAACACCGCACCAAGGACGTCTGACCGCGGCGCGGTCAAGCGACCGGCTGGAGTTCTGCAGGCGTGCCTTCGACGATGATCTCGGCGGCCGTCTTCTCGACGACTTCCTCCGCCGTTACGTCTGGTGCCAGTTCTCTCAGCACGAATCGACGTCGCTCAGGATCCATCTCGAGCACGCAGAGATCCGTGATGATCATGTCGATGCACTGCACGCCGGTCAGTGGCAGCGTGCACGACGGAATGAGTTTGGGCTCGCCCCGTTTGTTGCAGTGGTCCATCATCACGACGACGCGACGAACACCAGCCACCAGATCCATGGCACCGCCCATGCCCTTCACGAGTTTGCCGGGGATCATCCAGTTGGCGATGTCGCCTTCCTGACTCACTTCCATGGCCCCCAGAATGGCCAGGTCGATGTGCCCGCCCCGAATCATGGCGAATGACTCGTGGCTTCCGAAGAAGCTGGCGCCCGCAACGGCCGTGACCGTCTGCTTGCCGGCATTGATGAGGTCGGCATCGACCTGCTCATCCGACGGAAACGGTCCCATTCCGAGCAGTCCGTTTTCAGACTGGAGCCACACCGTCATGTCCTCCGGGACGTGATTGGCGACCAGGGTGGGCATGCCGATTCCGAGGTTGACGTAGAAGCCGTCACGCAGTTCGCGGGCGGCGCGGCAGGCGATGTCGTCGCGTGTGAGTGGCATGCCGGGGAGTGTACGGGGCGAGTCCGGCGGGTGGGCGAGGTGGCGGCTTGCCGACCCCCCGCAGGGAGGCGAACGGCTCTACAATCCCGGGATGTCCACAACTACCGACATCGTGCAGGATCTCTGCGAGCATCCTCTTCTTGTTTCTCCGACCACCGACGGGTGCGTCGTGTCCACAAGTCCCGCGACGGGCGAAACGCTTGGCGCCGTGCGGCTTCAATCGAAAGCCGAGTACGAGGCGGCCGTTCAAGCTGCCGTGCTGGTGCAGAAGCACTGGCGGATGTTCCCCGCGCCCAAGCGAGGAGAGCTCGTTCGCCGCATGGGCAACGCGTTCCGCGAGCAGGAAGAACCACTCGGCCGCCTGGTGACGATGGAGATGGGCAAGATTCTCCCCGAAGGCATCGGCGAGGTCGTTGAATGCATCGACATCGCCGACTTTGCCGTCGGCCTCTCCCGTCAACTCTACGGTCTGACCATGCCGTCGGAACGACCCCTGCACCGCATGTACGAGCAGTGGCACCCCCTTGGAACGATTGGCATCATCACCGCGTTCAACTTTCCGGTGGCGGTCTGGGCGTGGAATGCCATGCTCTCGGCTGTCTGCGGCAACGCCCAGATCTGGAAGCCCAGTCAGGCGACCCCGCTCACCGCGATTGCCATGACGAATATCGCCCAGCGGGTCATGCGTGAGCAGGACCTGTTCACGCCGGCGGAAGGGGATCCGGCCGATCTGTTTGGCCTGATCATCGGCACCGACGACGAAGTCGGCGAGACGATGATCGCTGACCGCCGCCTTCCGCTGATCAGCGCAACCGGCTCCTGCAGAATGGGCCGCCACGTCGGAACCCAGGTCGCCAAGCGGCTTGGCCGCAGCCTGCTCGAGCTCGGCGGAAACAACGCGATCATCGTGACCGAGTCCGCCGACGTTGATCTGGTTGTTCGCGGCACGCTCTTCGGGGCTATCGGCACTGCTGGCCAGCGGTGCACGACGACCAGACGGCTCATCTGCCACGAGTCAGTGGTGGATGCAATCACGGAAGGCCTCGTGAAGGCCTACGGTCAGGTGCCGATCGGAGATCCGCTCGAGTCATCGACGTTGGTCGGCCCACTGATTGACCAACGCAGTGTGGACACGATGCGGGCTGCGATTGAATCGGCGACGGATCAGGGCTGCGAGGTGCGGTGCGGCGGCGTGGACGGCATCGATCGGTTTGCTGGCGACGCCGGACACTTCGTGACGCCGACGATCATCAGGGTGCCCGCCGGGCAGGTACCACCGATCACCAGAGAAGAGACGTTTGCGCCGGTGCTCTACGTGTTCACCTACAGCTCGCTCGACGAGGCCATTGCATTGCAGAATGACGTCGATCAGGGACTCTCCAGCGCCATCTTCACCGACTCGGTGCGGATGGCGGAGCGGTTCCTCTCGCACGGTGGCAGCGACTGCGGCATCGCCAACGTCAACATCGGGACGAGCGGGGCCGAGATCGGCGGCGCCTTCGGCGGCGAGAAGGACACGGGCGGCGGCCGCGAGAGTGGCTCTGATTCGTGGAAGGCCTACATGCGTCGCCAGACCTGCACGATCAACTGGGGCGACGACCTGCCGTTGGCTCAGGGCATCGAATTCGGATGAGTCCGGCGTGCCGACCGACTCGGTGATTCTGCTTCGACGTCCTGCTGTCATCTCGTTGTCCGGCAGCGAGTGGTTGCCCGACGCATACCGCCGCAGCGGGGCCGAGCAGGCGTGGGCGGCCATGCAGGCCAGCAATCCTCGGGCTTTTGACGGTCGATTGATCCAGGTCGCGGGCGTACACCGCAATGGCGCCGGTGGTGCGACCATTCAGGGGTTCCCGTGCGCGTATCGGTGGTATGCGGCGCAGGCGGTGGATCCCACGTGTGACGTGGGGTGCAGGCCGCTCGGCGTCAAGGGTGTGACGCGCTGTGGTGATCGCGTCCTGATCGGCCGCCGCGCATCCTGGACCGCGAGCTTTCCGGGGCAAGTCGAGTTTGCGCCGTCCGGAGGGGTTGAGCCCGGGAACTCGCCGGAGGCGGCCGTCATGCATGAATTCGCCGAGGAAGTGGGAGGCGCAGCTTCGTCGGCGCCACGGGCGGTTGCCGTCGTGTACGACGATGCCGCGCGGTCGTGGGAGGTTGTGCTGCTGCTCGATGTGGCGTCGGAAGCGATTTCGCCGACGAGCGACGAGTATGAGGAATTGAACTGGTGCGACGCGGAGCAACTCCCGCAGGATCTCACACCGATCGCGCAGCGAATTCGGAAACTTGTGTTTGGATGACGAGGGCTCAGGCGGAGCGGACGTCGAGCCAGGTGGCCACGCTCTTGAGATCGCCGACAATCTGCGGCGTCACGTCAAGCGTGAATTCCTGACCGGCCTCGCATCGCTGCAGGCGGGTGGCCCGTTTGCGGTTGGTCCAGGGGCGGCCAGCGCGGATGTACGTGCGGTTGTCTGTCTGGCGGCGTCGCCGCTGCAGGTCACGCATGCCCTTCTGGATGGCGGGCTGCATCCACATGAGCCGCTCGATCGTCTTGACCTTGGAGGCTGTCGGGGGGACGGCCTTCACGGTGAAGGTCAGGGTCTGATTCGGGGCGATCTCGATGCTCATGGAATTGGTCCTCTGGGGGAAGCCCCGCAGTATATCAAGCACGCGGTTGACGCCAAGTCCCGTTGGGGGGCGGGAACCGGCCGTTTGGGGCCTATTCCGACCCTGCGACGCGTTCGATCTCGTCGAAGGTGGTCTGCCCGTCCGCGACCATGCTGAACCCGAACTCCTCCAGGGACGTGAACAGGCCCTGCTTGGCCATGGCCCGAATGCCCTTGATGGAGGGACCCTTCATGATGAGGTCGCGTATGCCGTCGGTGATCTCGAGCAGTTCGAAGAGTGCTCGGCGGCCGTGGAATCCGGTGCGGAGGCATTTCTTGCATGCCTGAGGCACATAGACGCGGGCGATTCCCGCCACGCTCTGTCCCATTCTGAGGGTCTGCTTGGGCGTTGGGGCGACGGCCTTGCGGCAGTTCGGGCACAGAAGCCGGATCAGCCGTTGGGCAACGATCAGGTTCAGGGCGTTTGCGACCAATGGCGGTTCGATACCGAGGTCCAGCAGCCGGAAGATCGCCCCAATCGTGTCCTTGGCATGGACGGTCGTATAGACGAGGTGTCCGGTCATGGAGGCCTGCATGGCGACGGTCGCGGTTTCGATATCTCGGATCTCGCCGACGAAGATCACATCTGGATCTTGACGCAGCACGGAGCGAAGCACGCTGTGGAAGGTCGTGCCTTGCCCGTGATCGATCGGAATCTGAGTGCAACCCTCGAGGTAGTACTCCACGGGGTCTTCGATGGTGATCGCATTGCGTTGTTCAACGTCGATTTCGCGGAGGCAGGAATACAGGCTCGTCGTCTTGCCCGATCCGGTCGGACCGCAGGCCAGTAGGAGGCCCGCGTCCTTCGTAGCAATCGTTCGCAGCTTGTCATACATCCAGGGCGTCAGGCCAAGTTCGTGCAGACGGCTTGGGCTGTTGCTGGCGTCGAGCACACGAATGACCAGTTTCTGCCCGTGGACGGAAGGCGTCAGGCTGACGCGGTAGTCAACGCGGCGGCCGTTGATGGACACCGAGAAGTGTCCATCTTGCACCTGATTCTTGAGGCTCGTCTCAATCTCACAGAGGATCTTTACGATGCCGAGCAGCCGTTTGAAAATCTGCTTGGAGAACTGCACCGCTGAGATCATCGTGCCGTCGACTCGCAGGCGAACGGCGCAGCCTTCGATACGAGGTTCAATGTGCAGGTCCGTCGCCCGCGTTCGGAAGGATGCATAGAGCAGTTTGCGGAAGGCGCGGGTGCCCTCGGCGCCGTCTCCCTCGCGACCCGTGTCCAGTCCTCCAGACTTCGCCTGGTGAACCGTCACCCCTCGATTGTCCACGAGGCTGATGTCGTCCTCATCAAAGCCGCGGCTCTCGCCAGACTCGATGATCTCCTCGAGGCGACGCTCCCAGTTTGTCTGGGCGGTCTGCTTGGCTTCTGCCTGCAGGTCGATGTCGAGCGTGTCGAGGTCCGGCGGGAAGAGCTCATCGTCTACGGGCGGCGCTGCCTCCATCTCGGGCAGCGAGATCAGTTCGTCGGGATCGATGTAGGTGATCCGGGTTCGGCCGATGCGGACAATGTCGCCGTTGCCCAGTCGGTCTTGGCTGACCTTCTCGTCGTTGAGCGTGGTTCCGTTACGGGAGTCCAGATCGCGAATGCAGAACCCCTCTTCGGAGGGCTCGATAACGCAGTGGTGCCGGCTGGCCTGATTGTCCTTGATGACCAGCGTGTTGTCGTCGGACCGGCCGCTCGTGACGGCACGATCGGTCAACTCGAATCGCTTGCGGCCTTGCTTCGTCTTGATTTCGATCTGTGGCATGATTCACATGTGCCCCCGCAAGGTTCAGTGCAATTCCGGCCGCACGGTCCATGGTGCGTGGCCGTCGATCCGGCAACCATCCTATCCTACAGGCTGCAGCGACCTTTCTGGACGAAACGTTCTCTGGCAGTGAGCAGGGCCATGTCGACACGACTCCTGATATCCATTGCTCTGGCGGCATTCATCGCGGGCCCCGCGGCTGCGCGGACCGTTCGGGTGCCGGAGGATGTCGCGACGATTCAACGTGCCATGGAGCTTGCGGGGGTGGGCGACGGCGTCGTGGTCGGCCCGGGGACCTGGCGGGAGGCCATCCGAATTGAGGGTGGCGATCTGGTGCTCGAGTCCGAGGCCGGCCCGACCCGCACGGTCATCGACGCCAGGGGTCTGGGCAGCCCTGTGATCACCTGTACCGGGAGCCGGGCGGACGCGATGGTGATTCGCGGGTTCCGCGTCACAGGCGGAGAAGGAGATCCGAGCCGATTCGGCCCGGCGGCAACCATTGGAGGTGGCATGGTGATCCAGGGTGCGGCGCCGCTCGTTGAGAACTGCCGCTTCGTTGGCAATGTCGTCACCTACGAAGGCGGAGGTGCCTGGATTGGTGCTCGCGCCGCGGCGAGGTTCGTGAACTGCACGTTCACGTCCGATCGGGCGGAGCGGGGCGGCGGCGCGTACGTGCATGACAGTGAAGCGACCTTCGTCGACTGCCGTTTCATGTCGTGCATTGCGATCTTCGCTGGAGGTGGCATCGTGGTGGACGCTGCGAGCAGCGTGACCGTCGCCGATTCCACGTTTGAGGCATGTTCGGCCGCCCACAATGGGGGGGGGCTCTACGTCTACGAGAGCGCCGCCACGGTGGAGCGGTGCGTCTTTCTCCGCAATTCAGCAGGCCGATCGGGGGGCGCGATCTATCAGGGCTACAACGCCAAGGTTGAGCAGGTCGATCTGGACTTCAGAACGTTCGGCGACAGTGTCTTCGGGCAGTGGCAGGCACATCTGGCACCGCCGAAGGGCGCCTGCTGCATTGAAGCAGTCTGCATTGAAGTCACGGAACGGGCCTGCCACGACGCTGGTGGCCGCTGGTCGGGTGCGGATACGGACTGCGTGTCGGTACGGGCGGCGGCGTGCCCCATCGCTACGCCGGGCGATCTCAACGACGACGCGGCCGTGGACATTCGGGACGTCGCCATTCTGATGAGCCTCTGGGGAGACGACGAGCCGGCTCGCGCGGCGGCACCCTGACGCGGGTCAGGCTTCCGGGGCGGCCTGCTAGACTGCACGTTTTCAACCGGTCCATGCAGGATGAGCCCCACGTGATGAGCCAGAAGACCGAAACACGTCCGACTCCCGTCGAATCGGTTGCCGTCCGGTTTGCAGGCGACAGCGGCGACGGCATGCAGTTGGCTGGCGGCCAGTTCACCAGCGCCACGGCCATTCTCGGCAACGACTTTGCGACGTTTCCCGATTACCCGGCCGAGATTCGTGCGCCGCGGGGCACCACGTTCGGCGTATCGGGCTTCCAGGTGCACTTTGCGTCGCACCCCATTCACACGCCGGGCGACGCCGTCGACGTGCTGGTCACGATGAATCCTGCCGCCTTCAAGATGAACACCCGGGACGTTCGTCCCGGCGGCATGATCATCGCTGACGAAGACGAGTTCACAAAGGTCAACCTCAAGAAGGCCGGGTACGGCCCGGACGAGTCACCGCTCGCCGACGAAGTGCTCGGCCAGCGGTTCCGAATTGTGACCGTTCCGATCAGCCGCATGGTCCGCGAGGCGTTGTCCGAGAGCGGCCGAAGCGCCAAAGAGATTGATCGGTGCCGAAACATGTTCGCGCTTGGTCTGGTCTGCTCGATGTACGACCGGCCGCTTCAGCCAACGATCGACTGGCTTGAGTCCTACTTCGGCGCCCGAAAGAAGCTGCCTGAAGTCGCCGCCATGAATGTGACGGCCCTCAAGGCAGGGTGGGCGTTTGGCGAGACGACTGAAGCGATTCCTCAGCGATACACCGTGGCGCCTGCCGAACTTCCAGTTGGCCTTTATCGAAAGATCAGCGGTAATGAAGCCATGGTGCTTGGACTGGCGGTCGCGGGAGAGAAGATTGGCAAGCAGGTCTCCTATTGCGGCTACCCGATCACGCCCGCCTCAGATCTGCTTCATGGCCTGGCCGGGCTCAAGCGGTTCGGCGTGCAGACATTTCAGGCCGAGGACGAGATTGCGGCGGTTGCCGCGGCGATCGGAGTCAGTTACGCCGGAGGCATCGGGGTGACCGGCACCTCCGGACCGGGACTCGCGCTCAAGGGCGAGGCGATGGGTTTGGCCGTCATGTTGGAGTTGCCACTCGTTGTCGTGGACGTTCAGCGGGCGGGTCCTGCGACGGGCATGCCGACCAAGACGGAGCAGACCGATCTGCTTCAGGCCTTCTACGGCAGAAGTGGCGAGGCGCCCTGCATCGTGCTGGCGGCTTCCTCTCCCTCAGACTGCTTCGACATCGCCATCGAAGCAGTTCGACTGGCGACCCGGGCGATGTGCCCGGTCATCGTGCTGAGTGACGCCGCGATTGCCAACGGCGCCGAGCCCTGGCTGGTCCCGGACGTGTCTGCGATCCCGGAGATTCCATGCTCGCACCCCGAGGCACAGCCTGATTCCGACGAGCAGTTCGAGCCCTATCTGCGGGACGCCGACACCGGCGCCCGACGCTGGGCGATTCCCGGCACACCGGGCCTTGAACATCGGGTTGGTGGTTTGGAGAAGCAGGACGTCACCGGAGACGTCAGCTACGACGGCCCTAACCATGAGCACATGATCACGCTTCGAGCCGAGAAAGTCGCGAAGCTCACCGACGTGATCCCGCCCATTGAAGTGGGTGGCGACGTGGCGGCCGACACGCTGGTGATGGGGTGGGGCGGAACGGCCGGCGCCATTCTGTCTGCGGTCGAGCAGCTGCGCGGCGAGGGTTGCAAACTGGCGATCTCGCATCTGCGGCATCTGAATCCCTTCCCGTCAAACCTCGAAGATGTGCTCAGGCGATACCGCCGCGTCATCGTGCCTGAGATCAACAGCGGGCAGTTGCGGTTGCTGCTTCGAGGGCGTTTTCTGGTGGATGTCCGGGGTGTGAATGTCATTCAGGGACGAGGCTTCCATGTGGAAGAACTCGTCGAGGGCATCCGGGCCGAGATGGCCAAGGAGGCGTCATGAGCGCGACCGACCTGCCGCTTCCGACCTACAAGCCCAAGGACTTCATGTCCGATCAGGACGTGCGATGGTGCCCGGGCTGCGGTGACTACGCCGTGCTGGCTGCCGTTCGCAAGGCGCTGCCAAACGTGGGCCGCCGCAAGGAAGACTTTGTCTTCGTGTCCGGCATCGGGTGCGCCGCGAGGTTCCCGTACTACATGGAAACGTATGGGATGCACTCGATCCACGGCCGTGCGCCCGCGTTTGCGACGGGCATCAAGCTGGCCAAGCCCGATCTGGATGTCTGGATCGTGTCGGGAGACGGTGACCTGCTCTCAATCGGCGGCAACCACACGATGCACGTGATGCGTCGCAACGTGGGCGTTCGCATCCTGCTGCTCAACAACCGCATCTACGGCCTGACGAAGGGGCAGTACTCGCCCACGAGCGAGCGGGGAAAGATCACGAAGTCCACACCGATGGGCTCGATCGACGAGCCGGTCAATCCGCTCGCCCTGGCGCTGGCGGCGGAGTGCACGTTTGTGGCGAGGTGCATCGACATCGACGCCAAGACGCTGACGGCGACCATGGAGCGAGCTGCGGCCCACGAAGGCTGCGCCTTCATCGAGGTCTATCAGGACTGCAACATCTTCAACCATCAGGCATGGTTTTACGCGTCCCAGAAGGAGAGCCGGCCGGCCAATACGGTTGACCTGGTTCACGGTGAGCCGCTCATCTTCGGTGCCGATCGCGACAAGGGTGTGATGATCGTCAATGGTCGCCCAAGGGCCGTGACCATCGGCGCCGGTGGCGTGACCGAGAAGGACCTGCTCGTGTTTGACGAGACCGATCGGACGCTCGCCTTCACGCTGGCAAACATGCACTGCCCGGATCTCCCCGAGCCGCTCGGCGTGCTGTATTGCAATCCGGATCGGCCGGCATACGAACAGGCAAGCCGTGAGCAGGTGCAGTCGGCCATGTCGGCATCGCCGGGCGCCGACCTGCAGGATCTGGTCCGCGGACCCGACACATGGACAGTGGGCGGCTGAGTACGCCACCGCCGGCCTGCGATGTATTGGTCGTGGGCGGAGGGCACGCCGGCGTTGAGGCCGCCTGGGCGGCGTCGCATGCGCTGGGGCCGGACGGGTCGGTCGTCCTGCTGACCATGGACCCACGCCATATCGGTGTGATGTCATGCAACCCCGCCATCGGGGGATTGGCGAAGGGGCAGGTCGTTCGTGAGGTTGACGCGCTTGGTGGACTCATGGGCCTGGCCGCGGACGCGGCCGGCATCATGTTCAAGGTGCTCAATCAATCGCGGGGCCCGGCCGTGCAGGGGCCACGTGCCCAGTGTGACAAGGATCGCTATGCCGAGGCCGTGCAGTTGCTGCTTGCCAGGCGGCCGCAGATTGCGATTGTCGCCGGCACGGTGGAAGAATTGATCATCGAGGGCGGCGTGTGCGTCGGCGCGCGGTGTGAGCAGGGGGCCACGTGTCGTGCCAATGCTGTGGTGCTGACGACGGGCACATTCATGCGGGCGCTTATGCACACAGGGCCCGAGACAACGCCGGGCGGCCGTGTGGGGGAGGGGACTGCAGACGGTATCTCCGGTGGCCTGCGCGCACTCGGGTTCGAGCTAGGTCGGTTGAAGACGGGAACACCACCAAGGCTGTCCAAGGCCACGATCGACTGGGATGGATTGGCTGTTCAGTCCGGTGACGCATCGCCTGTTCCGTTCAGTGACCTCTCGGCAGAGGCGTTTCCGGTGTTGGATCAGGTCACGTGCAGGTTGACGCACACCACCGCAGCCAGTCACGCCCTCATTGAGAAGAATCTGCACCGCGCGCCAATGTTCAGTGGCCAGATCGACGCGTCCGCGGGGCCCCGGTACTGTCCGAGCATCGAGGACAAGGTGGTGCGATTCGCTGGCCGCGACAGTCACCACGTGTTCCTTGAGCCGGAGACACTCGGTGGCGATTCCATCTACTGCAACGGCATCAGCACATCACTTCCACCGGACGTGCAGGATGTGATTGTTCGCAGCATGCCCGGATGCGAATCCGCCGAGATCCTGCAGTATGGATATGCCGTCGAGTATGACATGATCCGCCCGCACCAACTCGATGCGACCTGCGAAGCCAAGCATGTGCGTGGTCTGTTCACGGCCGGCCAGATCAACGGGACCAGCGGATACGAAGAGGCGGCGGGTCAGGGCTGGGTGGCTGGTGTCAACGCGGCGCGGCGGTCCAGGTCCATGCCGCCCATTCGCCTGGCCAGAGACCAAGCCTACATCGGTGTGATGCTGGATGATCTCGTGGCGCGGACTCCGACCGAGCCGTACAGACTGTTCACGAGCAGGGCGGAGCACCGCATGCTGCTTCGCGCCGACAATGCTGATGAACGGCTGACTCCAATTGGTCGGGAAGTGGGAACCGTGTGCGACGAGCGGTGGGACGGCTGGCAGCGGCGGCGGGACAGATTGCGCGATATCAGGTTGCGGTTGGACCGCGCGCCGGGCGAGGGCGGCAAGTACCTCGATGCGCTCGCCCGCAGGCCAGACACAACACCGGAAGACATCACGGCACGATTGGGCGGCGTGGATGCCATCCGGGACGTCGAACGCGTCATGACCGACACGCGGTACGACGGATACGTCAAGCGGCAGCAGGCCGAGATCAGACGGCAGCGTGATGCCGACGGCGTCGAAATTCCGCCCGGCCTGGACCCCGCGGATATCACGGGCCTGCGAAGCGAGGCGGCTGAAGCCATTGCTCACTTCAGGCCCGCCACCCTTGGGCAGGCCGCCCGGCTTGCAGGCGTGACGCCGGCGGATGCCACAGTGCTGGCCGTGGCGATTCGAAAGGGCCGGGCCGACTTGTGATCGGTGCCCGTTGGTCGGGTACCCTGCACGCTTCGCCACCGTAGCTCAATTGGCAGAGCACCTGATTTGTAATCTGGAGGTTACCGGTTCGATTCCGGTCGGTGGCTTTGGCTCGGGGGCGGAGGGGAATGCAACGGGCAGACGATGGTGTCAGGGGCCGCCTGGGGCTGTGTCTCCCACATCCGACATCCACGCATCGACAAGGCCGATCTGCTCATCGTGCACCGCCTGGATCAGGAGGCGGCGCGCGTGAATGTCGTCGCCATCCTCTCCGATCAGACAGGAAACAAGCAGGTCAGCGAGGCGTTCCTGGACTTCAGTAACGTGGCCGACGAGTGTGGCAAAGGCGGCATCGCTGCGAGCGGCTGTGAGAGCCCGTTCCGTACTCCATACTGCGCGGGCACGTTCGAGCGGCTCCATGATGTGCGGCCACAGTGAGGCTGCGACGGCGACGCGAAACGCCGGCCGCGTGGTCTCATCAAGCACGCCTTCAATCGTCTCAACGGCTGCCGCGGCCGCGGACCGCTGCGACATCTGCGCATCGTGCAGCGCCTCATTGCAGGCGGTCGCGGACGCGTTCGGCATGTATACGCTGTCCTCTCCCAACACGTAGGCGGCGTCAGAGGCAAGTCTCAGCGTTCTGGCTTCGGCCGCGGCGTGCAGTGGCCGGCGCATCAGTTCAGCCGAGCGGCACAGGGCGTCGGCCATGTGCGGATCATCCAGGTCGAGCCCGGCGCTGACGGCGCAGGCGAGGATGTTGAAGCGGTGCGGACTGTGGTACCAGTGGCTTTCTGCATCCGGGTGGGCGGGCCTGGTTGGTGGTTGCACACGGAGCGTCGCGATGAAATGCTTTGCGAGGCGGGCACGATTGGGGCCAACACCCAGTCCGTCAATGAACGCTGCGTCAATCGCCTCGACGCGATCCATCGCCCCGCGGCGGGCGCGCACCAGGGCGTGGGCGGAGTCGAGATCGTGCCGCGGCCGCTGCGTGGTGAGATCCGATGCGTTGGCTTCGGCGATGACAGAGTCGCTCGCCATGGCCGCGGCCGCGTTCCGGGCATGCGTGGAGAGCGTATGCATCGGCATGCCGGTCGCCATGGAGACCGCTTCGAGTTGGCCCCGCGTCAGCGGACGCAGTTGCGGGCCGGTCCACTGCGACCAGGCCGATGGTCGCTCGGGTTCAGACTTGTTGATTGTCAGCGCCGGGTTCCGGCCGTTGGCTTGCAGGTGCGTGGTGATGGGTTCGCGGAGTTGTTGCGCGGCGGCGAGCATGGCATCCTGCAGTTCACGCCGCTCCGCTGCGGGGTATGGCCGCTCGGCGAGCAGACTGTCGATGCGGATGATCTCATCCAACGCGGCGTGGATGAGATCGGCGCAGGCGCCTGCATCGGCAGTCGGCAGGCGACGCTCCTCCACAGCCCGAATCCACTCCAGCACATCTTTGCCGGCGAGATCGTCATACGACGTCGGCCCGTCACGAAGCAACCAGGTCGCGCGGACGCGGGCCTGCTGCAGTGACGTGAGCTCACGTGTGGCCTTCATGACTGCTCGCCGCACCGCGTCGTCGATGCCGGCCCAGGTCTGGTTGGATGTCGTGACGACCTCGGCGATGGCGGGCCGGATGTCGACTTCATTCGCGTTGCAGGCCTCGAGCACCTGCCGCATGAGCGAGTCGAACGCGCGGCTGGTCTGGTCTGCGCGGAGGCTGCACGGTATGGCCATGGCTTGAATCAGGTGCAGGCGTGTAGGGCCTCGTTCTGAAGCTGGCGGAAGCAGGGCGATCGGGTCCGGGATGGTGACCCATGCGCCGGGTGCCGTGGCGTGCCACCGGCCACGCATGCTGTCACGCCACACGCGAGCAGCGGGCAGTTGCTGATCGGAGAGCAGGTCTTCGATGGCGGCAAAGAGGGCATCGTCAACCTGCTGCATCGCCGCAACGGCCTTCAGGCCTCGCCGCAGAAAGCGCCTGGTGGCGTCGCTGGAGACCATGCCGGCTCCGGCTTGGCTTACGAAGGATTGCTCCATCGCATTGAGATCCCGTTCGAGCTCGTCCACCTCCAGCGACCACGCCTGGAGATAGGTGTTGTGGGCCGCCTCGGCCGCCTCCCTCTGGGCGTCACTGCATTGCAGTGTCGCCGCCATGTCTTCGATGACAGAGAAGCGTACGGCGTCTGGGACGAGACAGCGAACACAGAACCCGCCGGCCTGCGACGACCAGAAGCACACGAGAAGCAGTAAGCAACCAACACGCGTCATGGCCCGGACTCCCTCGTTTGAACCACCTCGCTGCACGAGCCGTTGGCCCCACGTCGATGAGCGTACCACCGAGTGCGAGTGGCCAGGGCGTTGATGCGTTTTGGCGCGGCCATCCCCTGTGCGCTCAAACCGAGCATACGGTCCCACCGAGTCGCTGCAACCCAAATCACATGCAAGGAGCATCACCATGCGCATTCAAACATCTCTTCAAGCCCTTGGTCTTGCGCTGGTCGCCGGGGCGCTGCCGGCCGCGTCGCATTCCGCCGCGGCCGCCGATGGACCACCGGTGCGAGGCGGTTGTTACTGGGCCTCGAACGGCTATGACGTGTTGGCTTGCCAGATGCCTCCTCAGGTGTGCCCGAATGGACTCTTCACCGGAGTGGAGACGTGCGCCGCCGCCCGCTCACATGCAGGGTGCCCGGGCAAACGGCAGTCCAGCGGGTTCTGGGCAGACCATCCGACCGGCCAGGAGATGGTCATGATCGACTGCGGACGCGCCGGAGCGACGTACTCGGTGATGGCATGCCGCTGCACGGGAAACATTTTCGGGTGGTGCGCCGGGCCGTGTGAGCCCGCCGGCGGCATCGCTCAGGCCAACGTGGCGTGTCCGGGCACGGTTCGGCGGGTGTACGACTGTGACATGCTTGGAAGCGAGTTGTGATGTGCGTGGTGGCGATGCTGCTGGCGGTCACGCCGATCGAGGTGCCCTGCGGGGGCGTGGTGGAGGTCGATCTGGGTGTGATGGAAGGGGGGGTGCCGCATGAGGTCGATGTCACCCTGGTCTGCGCGGGTTCTTCGCCCTGGTCTGCCGACCGTGTCGTAGTCAGTTGCCCGGCGTGCGGCGAGGTGGTCTCGTATCCGCGGGCATTGCGTGCGGGTGAGCGGGGGAGGGTCGGGATTCGCGTCAAGCCGGATCTCGACGCTGGGTTGCAGCGTTGGGGCGCTGCGATCGCCGCGGTGGACGGACCTCCGACGCGGATTCGACTTGGTGGGGAGGTGCCGGGTCTGGCCGCATCGCCCGGCACCGTCGTGCTGGACGTCGCGGCCGAACCGTCGGCGGTGGTGGGCCTCTCATGGCATGGACCAGCGCCGCCTGACGCGGTGACGGCGACCACGCGGTCATCCTGGTTGCAGGTGTCGGTCCTGCGTGAGGAGTCTGGTCGCTGGCGGCTTGACGTTCGGGTTCAGGCCGACCACTTGCCGGCTCGCCGATCAGTGCACGAGGCCGCGATCGAGATTCACGCGGCGGCAGGCGGCGGGCCCATCGTCGAGTTGCCGGTTCGTTGCATTCGCCCCGGTTCGGCGTCGACCGCGCCCATCTTCCTCGGGTGCGGCCGGCCCGGCTCGCGCATGGAGCGTGCGCTGCGCGTGCCGTGGGGGGATGCTGTACCGATTGCGGCGATGCCGGGCTTGCGTGTGAGCAGCCACAAACGAGACGGCGACCAGATTGTGGTGTCACTTGCGTGGACGTGTCCGCGTGCGACGGCGGGGCGGGTGGACGGCGTCCTGCATTGGCAGTCGCAGGATTCTGGCCGCGTTCTTGCGAGCCAGCCGCTCTTTGCATTTGCCCTGCCGGAGGCGGCGCCATGATGGCGGGTTGGTATCTGGCAGGCTGCGTGTTGGCAGCCAGTGCATCGTCACCTGACTGGTCGACAGCGCTCCTAGCGTCACTCCGAGCGGGGCGGGGCCCGGTGTCGAGCGTGGCGCTCTGCGCTGCGGTGCGGGAGCAAGCCGATGGTGCCGCCACCGACAATGCACTCGCCGGGCAAATCGTCGCGGCATGGAACGCGGGCAGGCAGCCGCCACTTGTTGATGTCGGGATGCTGCAGTCCGTGTTCGAAGCCAAGCGGGATGCCGTGGCCCGCTTTGAGGTCGACTACCTGACGACGCAAACGAGCCCCCCTGCGGCGCGGGCGCACACGTGGTGGACCGGGTGGAGTCAGGACTCTGAACAGGCCGAGCGACGCACTGCCGCAGGCCCGGGGATCGATCCGTCGCAGGACCCCACGGCCATGCGATGGGTGCGAAAGCGGGGCCGTGTCTGGTTCGCGCGGCTTGGCGAGACGCTCGAAGGGGTGCGAGAAAGGGGGGCGTCGATTCTGGGCGTGGAGGACAGTTGGCTGGGCGCGGGCGGGTGCATCGGTGATGTTGGTCGCGGTCTTGCCCGCGCGGCCGAGCACGACCTGGGCCGCATGCTCGAGCGACTGCCCTTTGGTGTGGCCGTCGTGGAGTCTGAACCGGTGGAGATTGACGGCGTGCCGTGTGTGGTACTTCGCATCGGTTGGAATTGGCCGTGCTGGGTGTATCTGGATCCGATGCTCGACTTCGGGCCGCGGCGAATCGACCGGGTACTTGACATCGCCGGTCGGCCAACGCTGTCGCGGACCGATCTGACTCAACCGATCCGCTGCGGCGGTGTGTGGCTTCCCACCCGCATCGCGTGGCGGCAGTACCCCATTGCCGGGCCCAACTTTGGCCCCGGTGACGAGCCCGAAACAAAGCCGGACTGGGTGCTCGAGTCGACGGCGAGTCGGCTTCTGGTCAACGGGGCGGAGTGGCTCGCCGAGGGTGCCAATCGGCCCTGACGCCCCCAGTGTTGCCCCTCACGCGGCCATCCGGTACCCTTCCTCGTTCCTCAGGGCGTGTACCCAAGTGGCCAAAGGGGACAGGCTGTAAACCTGTTGGCGT
>CAZMPA010000016.1:0-2863 GCA_964567915.1 uncultured Isosphaeraceae bacterium
GGCGGCCTCGCAACGCCCGGCGAGCGGCGAGCGGCCCGGGTGTCGCGGCGCGAGCAGGCCCTGCTGAGTGACGCGAGCGACGAGGAGGCGGCGACGATTCGTCGTGCCGATGCGATACGTCTGCGTCTGCGCGTTTTCCCACGCGATCCACAGCTCGTCACCGCGGCTGAACAACCGGGCGTGGCGATCGATCGTCGGCGCTTGCGTCAGGCGTCTCTCGTCGTGCCAGGTGCCGTCGCTCCCGCGGCGGCGCAGGAACACATCGAAGTTGTTGTCGTGGAACGAGTGCCACGCGACGCACACCTCGCCGCTCTCGAGTACGGTGAGCGTCGGATCGTAGCCCGACGCGATCGCCGAGCTCAGCGCGACCGGTGGCGAGACGGTTCCATCGCGAGCGCTCGACGCATGCACGCGGCGGACACCGTCGCGATTCGACTCCCACGCGATCCACAGCGTTCCATCACGCGAGGCGGCGCTCGGCTTCACATCGACCGCGACGTCGGAGGGCAGCGAGACGATCTTTCCCGGACCGTCGCGGCCGCACAGCGCGAACCGTATGTCCCACCGGCCGTCGATCTCCTGCGCCCACACGGTGGCGACGCCGGCGTCCCCGGCTCGGACGACGCAAGGGCCGAGGACGTACGTTCCCTTGCCGCCGACGAGCTGCCATGCGCCGCCGCGCAGGAGCGGCGTCGCTCCGGGAGCCGTGGACGGATTCGCCGTGAACCTCGCGAGCTGCAGCGAGTCCGCGCCGTCGCGGAAGCTGTTCCATGCGACCCAGATCGCGCCGTCGCCAGCCGTCGCCATCGCTGGCTCGTCGTTGAAGCCCTCGCCTCGCGACGCGTCGAGGATTGGCGGCAGCTCGGTCTCGTAGAGCGCGACATCGTCGACCCAGATACGGCCCGGCGGCTCGCCGTGCGACGACGGAGCGACGATCTGCATCTCGAGCTGGCCGTCGGCGCGTGCGGTCAGGGACGTCGTGTAGCGGGTCCACTTGGCGGGCACTTGGCGCCAGGACGCGACCATCTCGCGTCGCCCCGTGCGCGGTTGGACGACCCAGAGCACCAACTTGGTGCGGTTCGTCGCTCGGGCCCAGATCTCGAAGCGATAACGATTCGCCGCGCGTACCGCGACCTTGCGTCGCAGCATCAGGGCTTGCAGCGGCTTGGTGACCTCGCCGGTCACACAGCGATCGCCGGTACGGGCGACCTGCCGGCCTTCGACGAGTTGATGGTTCGCGTCCGGGTTCCAGCCGACGAAACCCTCTTCGAACCCGCCGTTGACGATCCGGTCGATCGGCTCACCGGCCGACACGGCGCCGGCGAGGCAGACGGTGAAACTCGCGACCGCGGCCGACAGGAATCTCGACCTCGCGGCGTTCTCCGTGCGTCGCATTCTGCTCCCCTTTGCGGAACATCTCGTCGCAGCCCGTTCGGCGGGAGCTCGCCTCCGCGGGAGCTCGCCTCCGTGACGATGATGCCGCGACTCGGAACGTCGTTTCAAGCGCCGAGCGAGCGGACGGACCGACGCTGTCACGAGCCTTGACAGCCCCAGAGGGCACGGTTATCGTACCGGGCTTTGCCCCGGCGACGCCCTCTCGCGTCGGCGGACGAGGCCGCCCGATGATCCGGCGTGAGGAGAAGCATTGTCCGCGTTTCGGATCCCGAGTACCTTAAGGAATCTCCGCCAGGAACCGACCATCTGAACGTTCTCACCCATGGTTCGGTCCGGCGGAGTCGTTCGCGACGCGGCCGGGCACGGAAGGCGACCCGTTGAAACGCGCTGTCATCTCGGATATCCACGCCAACCTGGCGGCACTCGAAGCCGTTCTCGCGGACATCGAGACGCAGCAAGTCGACGACGTCTACTGCCTCGGCGACATCATCGGTTACGGGCCCGATCCGCGCCGGTGCATCGAGCTCGCTCGGGGCGCGTGCGCGGTCAATCTCCTCGGTAACCACGAGGAGGCCGTGCTCTTCGGAGCCATCGGGTTCAATCCGAAGGCGAAGGTGGCGATCGACTGGACTCGCGAGCAGCTCAGCCTGCCGGACGAGCCGCAGGAAGCGAACCGCGAGCTCTGGAACTTCATCGGCAGCCTCGCCAAGCAGCGGCAGGATGGGAGCTTCCTCTTCGTTCACGGGTCGCCGCGCGATCCGACGCGGGAGTACATCTTCCGCCAGGACGTCAAGGACCACGCGAAGATGGAGGCCATTTTCGCGGCCCCGGCCGGCGTGCAGTGGAAGGTCTGCTTCGCGGGTCACACCCATCATCCGGGAGTGTTCCGTCAGACAAGCCCGTTCGATTTCCTGACGCCGAAGGACCTCGACTACCGCTACGAGTACGCGAGTTCGCCGTCGCGGATTCTCGTCAATGTCGGTTCCGTCGGGCAGCCCCGCGACGGCGACAACCGCGCGTCTTACGTGATCGTGGACGACGACGCGATCACCTTCCGCCGGCTCGAGTACGACGTCGACCGGACGCTCGGCCGGTTCCGGGAGCACCCGATGCTACCCGACTACCTCGCGAAGCGGTTGCGCGAGGGTAAGTAGCGCCGCCCGCGTCCGGGCGCGCCATTTGTCGTTCGAGTCGCTCGAAATCGTCTCCTGACGGCCCGACTTCCCGTTCAGGTGCCACGCGCCGTGTTTGCAGGGCGCGGGGTTCTCTGATATAGATTGCCGGTTTCCGCCGCGCGGGCGCCGTCCGCGTGCTGGTGTAACGATCCCGCTCCGCACCGACTTTCGGTACTGCCATGATTTGGCGCTATCTGCTCGCCATCGTCCTGTCGATCGTCCTCGTCGTCGGATTCCAGCTCTGGCAGGCCGCGAAGAGGCAGGACCCGGCCGGGGTCGAAGCGCCGGCCGAC
>CAZMPA010000016.1:2873-16813 GCA_964567915.1 uncultured Isosphaeraceae bacterium
TGTTTTTCTTGGGGGCGGCGGGGTCTGGGTGGGGGGGGGGGGGCGCGCGCGCGGCCGGCCCCCACGCCCCGCCCGGCGACGCCGTGAAGGGCGCCGACATGCGCGCCGACGCCGGCGCCGGCAAGGGGGACGGTGCGGTCGCCGGGAAGGGGGACGGTGCGGTCGCCGGGAAGGACGCGGCCGCCAAGGCGGTCGACGCCGCCGACGGCGCGACGGGGAAGGCCGATAGTGCGCCCCAGGCGGACGACGTCGGCAAGGGCGACGACGCGGGGAAGAGCGACGACGCCGTCGCCGCAGACGCCGCGGGCAAGGCCGACGACCCGGCAGCGGACGAGGCCGACACGCCTCCGGCGCCGCAGCGCACTCCGTCGTGGAAGGTCGAGTGGGACGCCTCCGGATCGGCCGTCGTAGCGGTCACGCCCGTCGACTTCGGCAAGCCCGTCATCAACGGGGGCGACTGCTTCCGCCTCGGCCTCTTCGCGGGTTCGCGCGCGGACGGCGCGACCGCGACGATCGTCGATGCATGGGAGTCGCAGCAGCCCGAGGCCGGCCCCAAAGCGCCCGACCGGGTCGACGTCGCGACGCCCGGCGGTCCGTTCGCGGGGCTCGAGATCCGGCGCAGCGTCTGGGTGCCGCACGAGAAGGCCGTGCGCCAGCAACGACGCCGCATGAGCGTCGTCTTCGCGTTCCGGAACACCGGCGATCAGCCGCTCGAGTTCGCATACGAGGTCGCCGGTCCCGGCGGCGTCGTCAGCTCGGTAGGCGACGGCAGCGACCTGGCGTTCGGAGCCGGCACCTGGAGCGTCGCCGATCCCGCGGTCCCCGCGGTCGTCTCCGCGCGCCCGGCGAGCTCCGTCGAGGACCCGTGGGTCGTGCCGGGAGCCGCGGCGTGGATCGGCGTCGCAAACCGTGACGCGATCGTCGCTGCGTATTGCTGGACGGCGAACTACGGCCACGGCGCGAGCGTCGAGGAGCTCCGCGGGAGCGTCGAACGAGCCGGGGGAGTGTCCGTGCCGCGCACCGCGCTCGCGACGCGATCGATCCAGCTCGCCGCCGGCGCCAGGACGAGCGGAGAGTTCCGCCTGTTCGCCGGTCCGCGCGACGCGACCGTGCTCGAGGGCTTCAGCCGCCTCGATTTCGCCGATTTCGATCGCCGCGTGTCGCGTCTCGTGAATCGCCGCACGGTGCGGCTTTCCGATGCGCTCGAGGTCGAGATCGACACGAAGTCCGGCTCGATCGTCGACGCGCGTCTGCTCGGCTACTACGAAGAGGCTGGCGACGATCCCGGGCGCGAACGCTATCGGCTCCTTCTCGACGCCGGCGGCGTCGGGCTCTTCGGCCTGGCGCAAGTCGTGCTCAACGAGGGCGGACGCCAGGTGTCCGCTCATGGCGGCTGGCAGAGCGGTTGGAGCTACAGCGAGAAGGACGGGCCGGACGGGACGGTCACCATCGTCCTCGAGAAGACCATCGGCGCGATCACCGTGCGCAAGACGATCACGCCGGTCGCGGCGGTGCCCGGTCTGACGCCTCCTGGCCCGGACTTGACCGCGGGCCAGCTCTTGGTGGCCACGCTGACCATCTCGAACGGGTCCGAGGGGGACCGCGCGTTCCTGCATCGGTTCTATGGCCCGACCGCCGTGCGCACGGCGGCGCTGCGCGGCGCCGGTAGCGACCTCGCGTTCTCATATGCAGCGCGCGTGAACAACAACGTCGTCCCGGAGATCAAGTGGTACTCCGACCTCGACGAGCAGGGCAAGATCTGGGAGTCGCCGAGCAACCACCGCCAGAAGGTGCTGTGGGAGTCCGTGTCGAGCTCCTACTTCACGTCGGTCATGATGCCGCGCACCACCGGCGACGGCGAGGGCATCTCGGCGCCTGTCGATGACGTGTTCGTCGAGAAGATCGCGGCGGTCGACGAGGCCCAGGAGGATCCCTACGAGACCCTGCGCAGCGGATTCCGGACCCAGGCGACCATTCCCGCGCGCGGTGAGCTGACCTACTCGTACCTCGCTTACCTCGGACCGCGCGAAGGCGAGTTCATCAACTCTAACGAGTCGATCGGCCTCGAGAACGTGAACGACTACGGCATGTTCACGTTCTTCATCAACCTGTTCATGGGCTTGATCGCGTTTCTGAACAAGCTCGCGCTCGGCAGCTGGGGAGTGGCGATCATTCTGCTGACACTCGTCGTCAAGCTGTGTCTGCACCCGATCAACCGCAAGTCCCAGCGGTCGATGATGCGGTTCCAGAAGAAGTTCCAGAAGATCCAGCCGCAGATGAAGGCGTTGCAGGAGAAGTACGGCAGCGACCGTATGAAGTACTCCCAGGCTGTGCAGGGACTGTGGAAAGAGCACGGCGTCAATCCGGGGCAGCAGATGCTCGGTTGCCTGGTGATCTTCCTGCAGTTGCCGATCTGGATCGGACTGTTCCGCACGCTCGACTACGAGATCGGGCTGCGCCACGCGTCGTTCCTCTACATCGGCGACCTGACGCAACCCGACATGCTGTTCCCGCTGCTGCGCGACTATCAGCTGCCGCTCATCGGGACCATGTTCGCGTACTTCAATATCCTGCCGATCCTCTACGTCATTCTGACGGTCGTGAACCAGCGCCTGCAACCGCGCCCCGCCGACCCGCAGATGCAGTCCCAGCACCGCATGATGACGTTCATGATGGTTGCGTTCGGGTTCATCTTCTATAACTTCCCCGCCGGCTTCATGCTCTACATCATGACGAGCGCCGCGCTCGGCATCGTCGAGAGCAAGCTCATCAAGGCTCAGCTCAAGAAGGAGGAGGCCACGTGGGGCGACGGGCCTTCTCCTGCTGCCGCAGGTACGAGTGGAGGGCCGGCGCCGACCAGCAGCGGTCCGATGTACGGCTCGAGCAAGAAGTCGGACAAGAAGGGCAAGGGTAAGGGCAAGAAGCGTTGACGAGTTCGCCGAGCGCCGCAGATGCCGCGACGATCGTCGCTCTCGCGACGGCTTCCGGCGTCGGCGCGCGTGCGGTATTGCGCGTCAGCGGTGAGCGTGCGATCGAGGCGGTCGCCGCTCTCGCCGAGAGTCCCGACCGCGTGCGGGGCTGTCGCGGCTTCGCGGGAGTCGACGTCGTTCTGCGTGCGGCCGAGCTGCGCGTGCCCGTGTGGGCGGCGGTCTTTCGTGCGCCGCGATCGTACACGCGCGAGGACGTCGTCGAGATTCACCTGCCCGCAGCCGCACCGGTCGTCGGCGCGGTCGCGCGCGCGCTGGTTGCGACCGACGGTGTGCGTTGGGCCGGGCCGGGCGAGTTTACGCTCAGGGCGTTCCTGTCGGGTCGTATGGATCTCGCGCAGGCCGTGGGTGTTGGCGAGCTGATCGCCGCGACCGACGAGCGCGAGGCGCGGGCGGCGCGGCGGGCGCTCGATGGTGAGCTCGGCGTCGAGGTCCGTGCTCTGAGCGCGAGCGTTGCGGAGGCGATCGCGCTGATCGAGGCCGGCATCGACTTCGCGGATGAGGACTTGCCGGAGATCGCCGTCGATGCGCTCGCCGCGCGGATCGACGCGATCGTTGCCTCCGTCGACGAGCTGCGCGCGTCGACCTCGCTGCGGCGTACGACGACGGGCGCCTTGCAAGTCGTGCTCGCCGGATTTCCGAACGCCGGGAAATCGAGCTTGCTGAACGCGTTCGTCGGCGCGCCGGCGGCACTCGTCTGCGGCATCGAGGGTACGACGCGCGATCCCGTGCGCGGGCAGAGTGTCGTCGACGGCGTGCGCGTCGAGTGGATCGACGTCGCCGGCACCCGCTCGCTCGATGCGCCGAGCGGCCGACGCGTTGGCGGAGACGATCGCCGCGACGAGGCGCGCGGGCTCGACCGGCAATTGTCCGACGAGACGCTGCGCGCCGTGCAGCGTCTGACGCGGCTCGAGATCGAGGCGGCCGAGCGCATCGTGTGGGGCGTCGATGCGAGTCGGCCGATCCCGCCATCGCTCGCAGAGTTCGACGCGCTCGACGCTTCGCGTCGCGTGCTCGTATTCAACAAATGCGATCGGCTCGACGACGAGCGCACCGTCGACCTCGCGCGCCGTCACCCCGCGGCCTTCATCGTCAGCGCGGAGACTGGCTACGGGTTATCGGATCTCGCGACGGGGCTCGCACGGCAACCCGGCGGCGCTGCGGGCGCGGCGACAGCGAGGAGTGCGGGACCGATCGCGCCGCGCTTCATCGTCAGCGCACACCAGGAGTCCGCGCTCCTCGCCGCGCGCGAGGCCGCCGTGCGCGCGCGCGGCGCTCTCGAGACGCTCGGTGCCGAGTGCGCCGCCGCGGACCTGCGCGAAGCGCTACGGGCGCTGGGCGACCTGACGGGCCGCGTGACTTCGGACGAGATCCTCGGTCTCGTGTTCTCGCGGTTCTGCATCGGCAAGTAGGCGCGCGGGAGCATGCGCCAGCCGGGCCGCACGGACCGCGTTTCCCGTGGCCTTGCAACGGATGAGTGCCTGTGCTACCGTCCATGCGTGTCTCACTTCGTCGCGCCCACCAGGGATTGCGGCGAAGACTCAGAATAAGAAGTGACCGGCCGCAGGGTCGGTAGGAGGTCCGTCAGCGCGGCGGGCCGTCAGAAGTGAGGAGTCTTCCGGTCGGCGAGGGCACCGGATTCAGAGGAGCGACAGACTCTCGATGCAGTGTCCATTCTGCAGAGACGACAACGATCGGGTCGTCGATTCCCGCGTCATAGGGGAGGGGCGAACGATCCGGCGGCGTCGCAAGTGTTCGAGTTGTGATCGGCGGTTCACCACGTACGAGCGCATCGAGGCTTCGCCGCGCATCGTCGTGAAAAAGGACATGCGCCGCGAGTTCTTCAACCGCGACAAGATTCTGCGCGGTTTGCGGATCGCCTGTCAGAAGCGCGCGATCTCCGAAGAGCGGCTCGAGGAGCTGGTGTCGGCCGTGGAGGCCGACGTGTTCGAGCGTTACGACAACGAGGTGAGCGCGCGCGTGATCGGCGAGGCGGTGAGCGATCAGCTCAGGCAGGTCGACCAGATCGCGTTCGTGCGCTTCGCGTCCGTGTATCGGGAGTTCACGGACGTACAGCAGTTTTACCAGGAGGTCGCACCGCTCTTGACGCCTGCCGACCGTGAAGTCGCCGCGGCCGCTGAGACGCCCGCGAGTGGCGGTCAGCTCGCCGGCAAGTCCGGCGCCGCGATGGAGTCCGCGGGGCAGTCGTCGAGGTCTGGCGCTCGCTGGTCGTGAGAGCTACGCTGTGAGCCTGAGGTTCTGGCTGTCCGTCGAGGAGGAGCGACTTCTTCGGCGGGCTGCGGACCTCGGGCCGACGGGACCTCGAGCCGGACGGGTCGGGCCCCGAGGGCTTGTTATCTGATCTCGGTCGCCTCCGGGGGCCGAGCTTCGAGTCCGGTTACAGGTTCGCGATGGGAAGGATCCGCGCAGTACGCAAGCGGGACGGTGATGTCGTCCCGTTCGATCGCGGCAAGATCGCCGACGCGATCGACGGCGCGTACCGCTCGGTCGGCGCGGGGGACCGCGCGTTGGCCGAGGAGCTCGCGGAGGCCGTCGAGCATTTCTTCGACGAGAAGTTCGCCCAGGCCGCGTCGGCGGCATCCCTCGGCGAGCTCGAAGCCGCGACGCAGCGCGGGGCAGAGGCCGTTCCGGGGATCGAGGACATCCAGGACGTCGTCGAGACCGTCCTCATGGAGATGGGCGATCGGCAGGTCGCCAAGGCGTACATCCTCTACCGGCAGAAGCGCGCGGTACTTCGGGAGAGCCGGGCCGCCGCGACCGGCGAGGGCGAGGCCCATGCCGCCAGCGGCGAGCCGCGCCCCGAGGTCGCCGAGCCGGGCGACGGGCGTCGGGGGCCGGCGACCTCGCGGTGGTCGAAGGCCCGCATCGCGGCCGCGCTGATCCGCGAGGCCGATCTCGACGTCGAGCTCGCCGAGGAGATCGCCGCCCGGGTCGAGGAGAAGGTGCTCGCGAGCGGGATCCGCCGCATCTCGACGTCCCTGATCCGCGAGCTCGTCGACAACGAGCTGTTCGAGCGCGGGTTCGAGGTCAAGCTGCGGCAGCAGGCCGGCATCGCGATACCGAAGTACAACCTCGAGCAGGTGATCTTCGGCACCGACTCGAAGGAGGGCTTCGCCTATCCGAAGACGCCCGCGGAGGTGCGCGAGATCGTCGCGGACCGCATCCTGTACGAGTACTCGCTCGACGAGGTGCACTCCCAGGCGATCGGCGACGCGCATCGCGACGGGCGAGTCTTCATCCACCGGCTGACCGACCCGATTCGCGTGCCGCGCATCTCCTGGCGGATTCCGTTGCCGCTGCTCGAGGGCGGCGGGGGACGGATCGGCGCCGGCCGAGCCGATGGCGATCGTCGCCGCTCTTCCGAGCTCCCGCGGCCGGAAGGCGAGGGGCGGGAGCGGCTGCACAGCCCGAACTTCCCGTTCGTGGACGATCTCGACGGGCGCCGGCGGGCGCGGGTTCCCGAGGCTGGGTCGCGACCGGAGTCCTATCTCGATCTGGGGGACTTCTTCCGTCGCCTGCGCCACATCGCGCGGTTCGTGTCGGAGGACGTGCGGCTGATCGGCCTGCCGCACCTGCTGCGCGACCCGTCGTCGCTCGCGCGGAGCGAAGCCGAGCTGATCGACGAGGTCTTCGCGCGATTGTGCGAGCTCGCCGCGGGTGCGGGCACCGACCTGCGCTGGGTGGTCGAGCTCGAGCTCGACGACTCGGCCACGCCGTGGCTCGACGGGTTGCTCGCGCTGACGCCGCAGGCGCGCGACGGTTTCACGCTCGTCCTGAGAGCGACGCGGTTCCGTCCGCGCAGGTCCCTGGCGGCGCGCGTCGCGGAGCTCTACGGCTCGATGAAGCGAGTCGAGTTCCTGCCCGCGACGACGCGCTCGGAGGGAGCCGGAGGGCCATCGGGGCCATCGGAGCCGGCGGGCGAGTCGGACGACGAGGACCGCGGTCGCATCCTCGTCGACGTGGGCAAGATCACCGTCAACTTGCCGCGGGTCGCGCATCGCGCGGCGGAAGACGGTCGGGCGACGCCGGAGTCGGAGCTCGACGCGGCGATCGACCTCGCGGTCAAGGGGCTTCTCGAACGGCGCCACTTCGTGTCTCGCCTCGCCGGATCGCGCGACGCACCGCTCTGGGGACTCCTCGGGCGCGAGACCGGCCCCGGGCTGTCCCGCCCGCACAGCCACGGCGACTGCGGCGAATACGTTATCGGCCTCGTCGGCCTCAACGAGTGCGTGCGCACGGCGTGCGGGCACGAGCTGCACGAGACAGCCGCGGCCCAGGAGCTCGGAGCTGCGCTCCTGCGGCAAGCCGGCGAGAAGATCGCCAGGGAAGGACACGTGCTGGGCATCCGCCTGCGGCTCGAGGAGACGCTGAATCGAGGGCCCGTCCGGTCCTTCGAGGAGATCGACCGACGGATCTGTGCGCCACGTGCGGATGCGTCCGGCGCGATCGTGCTGTCCTATACCGACGGCGTTCGCTGGCATGCGTCGGCCCCGGTCGACCCGCTCGAGCGTCTCGGCGAGGTGCTCGCGCTTCTGGGCGCGGTGACGCCCGTCGGCGGTGTCGTCGAGGACATGGAGCCGCTGCTCTAGGCTATCTGCTTGCTTCTGCTGAGCCTCTTGTTTGAGAGGTGGCGGCTCGTGGCCGTATCCGTGTGGGGCCGCGGCTAATCGTCGCGACCGCAAACTCCGCAGAGAAGCTCTGGCAGTGTCGGGCCCGGCCGTGTAGAACCATGGCTAGTTCGGGAGTGAGAGAGAGTGGTGATCCCGGCAGACATGAGCTGCAGAGGGAGATCGAAGAGAAGACAGAAGGGATTTTGAGGAGTTCCCGGGCCCACCGGGCGTCGTGGGCACGGGCTGCAGCTGGCACGGCACACTCCTGGCTGCCGGCACACGGAGCCGGTAGAGTTGGGAGATTGTCCCCCGAAGGCTGTCGTCGACGATTCTCTCGCGTGCCGCGCGAGGGATGGGAGGGCTGGTTCCCTCGACGCGGAGCGGGTTGTTCCGCGGCGAGTCGCCTACCCTATTCGACCGCGAGCCGGCCAGCGGTGACGAAAGGGTTTCTTGCGTGTATCTGAAGAAGCTCGAGCTTCTCGGTTTCAAATCCTTCGCCGACCGGACCGTCTTCGAGTTCGGTCCCGGCGTCACGGCTGTCGTGGGCCCGAACGGGTGCGGCAAGTCGAACGTCGTCGACGCGTTCAAGTGGATCCTCGGCTCCCAATCCGCGAAGGGGCTGCGCGGATCCGAGATGCGGGACGTCATCTTCAACGGCACGCAGGGGCGCAAGCCGCTCGGGCTCGCGGAGGTTACGGTCGTCTTCGAGAACGAAGACCACTTCTTCGACATCGAGTACGGCGAGGTCTCGATCACCCGTCGCCTGTTCCGCAGCGGCGAGAGCGAGTACCTGATCAACAAGCAGAAGTGCCGCCTCAAGGACATCCGCAATCTCTTCCTCGACACGGGTTTCGGCGCCTCGTCGTACTCGATTCTCGAGCAGGGAAAGATCGACGTTCTGCTGCAGGCGAGCGTCAACGATCGCCGCGTCATCTTCGAGGAGGCCGCCGGCATCTCGAAGTACCGCGTCCGCAAGGCCGAGGCGCTGCGCTCGCTCGTACGCGTCGAGGACAACCTCGACCGACTGCAAGACCTCATCGACGAGGTCGAGAAGCGCATCCGTCGCCTCAAGGCTCAGGCGAGCAAGGCACGCCGATATCGGGAGTATTCGGAGCGTCTCAAGGAGCTGCGCGTGCGCATGGCTCTCGAGGACCTCTCCTCCTCGATCGACGGCCGCTCCGATCTCTCATTCGGCCTCTACTGGGTCGCGACGCGTATCGATCAGCTCGAGACGCTCGTCCAGCGACTTCAGGGCGGACTCGACGAGCAGCTCGCCGAGCGCCAAGTTCTACTCGAGCGCATCCAGCAGCTGCGCGACCAGTTCTCGACGGCGCGCGCAGCGCACGAGCGACTCGACGAGAAGATCGCTCAGTCGGAGCGTCGCCTCGTCGAGCTCGCGCAGGAAGCCGAGCGCAAGAAGCGGGATCTCGAGGAGACGCGAGCGACGCTCGCCAAGCTCGAGGAGACGCTCGAGGAGGACAAGCGACAGCTCGAGGGCTTCCGTGAGGAGATCGACCGGCGACGCGAGCAGGTCGAGGAGCGGGTCGCGCAGCAGAAGGAGCGCCAAGCGCAGCACGACAAGCTCAGCGCCGAGCTCCGTGAGCGCAAGGAAGAGGTCGTCTCGCTGATCCAGCAGCGTTCGCGCATCGCGAACCAGGTCGTCCAGGTGACGACCGAGCTCGGCAACCTGCAGTCGCGCAAAGAGCGGCTCGAAGCGACGCTCTCGCGTCATTCGGACGAGCTCGCGCTCTGCGAGCGCCGCACGAAGGAGCTCGACGAGCAGCTCGAGAAGCTCGAGGCCGAACGAAAGACCTTCGACGCGGAACGCGAAGAGCTGCGCGAGAAGTGCGCCGAGCTCGAAGCCCGGGTCGAGTCGACCGACGAGGAGCTCCACGCTCGTCGTGAGGAGCTCCATCGCAAGAGCTCTCGGTACGAGGTCCTCGAGTCCTTCGAGGCGGAGATGAACGGCTTCACCTCCGGTGCTGCGCAGCTTCTGCGTCGTCGTGGTGAGCTCCCCTGCGATTCCGAGGTACACGGTCTCGTCGCCACGCTGCTCAAGGTCTCGCCCGACTACGCGCTCGCGGTCGACGCGGCGCTTGCGGACCGCGCCCAGAGCTTCGTCGTCGAGACGCAGGACGGCGCGGTCGACGTTCTCGACTACGTGCGCGACGAGGAGCTCGGCGGCGTCCAGCTCATCGCGCTCGATCGACTCGATCTTCCGACGAGCGAGTTCCTTTCGCGCGAGCACTTCCCCAAGCGAGTCTTTCCGAAAACGGGAGGTGTTCTGGGGCCGCTCCGTGAGCTCATCGAGGTCGAGGCCGAGTTCGCGGAGCTCTTCGACCGACTCCTCGCGGGGGTCGTTCTCGTGCAAGACTTCCCGACCGCGCTCGCGCTCGCGCGCAACGGGCTGCGCTCGTTCCGTCTCGTGACGCTCACGGGCGAGGTCGTCGAGCCGTGGGGCGGAATCTCGTCGAGCGGCGCGAGTGACACGGGCATCATTTCCCGTCGCAGCGAGATGGACGCGCTGCGCGTCGATGTCGCGCGACTCGAGACCGAGTGCGAGGAGATCAAGGAACGGCGCGACGCGCTGCGTGGCGAGGTCTCCGGTCTGCGCAACGAGATCGCCGAGCGCTCGACGCTCATCGACGATCTCGCCCGGCGCGTCGTCGGTTTCGAGGGCGACAAGAAGCAGCTCCAAAAAGAGGTCGACCGACACCAGAAGGAGCTCGAGGTCGGTCAGAGCGAGCTCGCCGAGCTCTCCGCCGATATCGAGACGCGCGTCGAGGAGAAGGCCGTGCGCGTCGCCGAGGTGGAGAAGATCGATCAGGAGCGCGAGGCGACCGAAGCGGGCGTCCACGACCTCGAGGGTCAGCTCGAGGCTTCGTCCGAGGCTCTCGAGCTCGCCGGTGAGGCCGTCTCGGAGGCGCGGCTCGAGCTTGCGCAGGCCGAGAAGCAGGAGGAGGGGCGTCGGCAACTGCTCCAAGAGCAAGAGGCGAACCTGCGCGAGCGCGGCCGTCACGCCGAGGAGCTCGAGAAGGGTATCCGTCTCGAGGAGGAGCGCACCGCCGAGACGCGCCAGGAGCTCGAGGCCGCACGCGGGGAGCTCGAGGCGATCGTCGAGCGCGAGGCCGAGCTGCGCGAGTCGCTCGAGGCCGAGGAGGTCAAAGACCAGTCGCTGATGGAGATCGAGCAGGGCTTCCGCACCGAGATCGAGAAGGTGCGTGGCCGTGCGAGCGAGCTCGCTCGCGAACGCGAGACGCTCCAGCTGCGCGATCAGGAGGAGCGACACCGTCGCAACACCGTGCTCGAGCGCATCGACGAAGAGTACGGCATCGATCTCAAGGAGCTGCTCGAGCGCGCCTCGGTCAAGCGCCCGCCGGTTCTCGAAGGCGAAGAGCTCGAGGGCGAGGAGAGCGCGGGCGAAGAAGGCGAGGCCGGCTCCGAGAATTCCGAGAATGCCGAGGGCGCCGAGGGCGAGACCACGGAAGCGGAAGCTCCCGCGGTGGAGGAGCCCAAGAGCGACGAGGAACGCTTCCTCGCGCCGCTCGAGGACTGGGATCGCGACGAGGCCCAGCGCGAGGCCAAGGAGCTCCAGGGCAAGATCCGCAAGCTCGGCAACGTCAACCTCGAGGCTCTCGACGAGCTCGAGGAGCTCGAGGAACGCTTCGGATTCCAGAAGCAGCAGAAGACGGACCTCGTCGAGAGCGAGCGCAACCTGCGCGCGATCATCGCCGAGATCAACACGAAGAGCCGCGAGATGTTCCAGGAGACGTTCGATCTCGTCCAGGAGCACTTCAAGGATCTCTTCCGCAAGTGCTTCGGCGGTGGACGTGCGGAGCTCGTCCTCGAGGAGGGAGTCGATATTCTCGAGGCCGGCATCGAGATCGTCGCGCGACCGCCCGGTAAGAAGCTCACCTCGCTGTCGCTGATGTCCGGTGGAGAGCGCACGATGACGACCATCGCGCTTCTCCTCGCGATCTTCCGCGCACGCCCGAGCCCCTTCTGCGTGCTCGACGAGGTCGACGCTCCGCTCGACGAGGCGAACGTGCGTCGCTTCACGGTCCTCCTCAAGGACTTCGTCGAGAGCTCTCAGTTCGTCATCATTACGCACAACAAGGTGACGATGGCGCAGGCGACGATCCTCTACGGGGTGACGATGCAGGAGCGCGGCGTCTCGAAGCGGGTCTCGGTCGAGCTCGAGACGTACGACCCGGAGCGCGAGGAGGAGCTCGCCGCGATCGGCGCAACGGACGGGGGGGTCTCGGAAGACGGCAACGTCTCGGCTGGCGAAGGCGTCGCCGCGAGCGAGAGCTGAGCGGGGTTCCTGGATCGGTCTGCCGGGAATCTGGCTCGTCGTCTCGTTCTTCCGAGAACCGTGAACAGGCATCGTTCTTGTGGTCGAACCGCTCTGTCTCGACTTTGGACAGAGCGCCTCGTCGGGGCGACCCCTCGCGTCGTAATTGCCTTCGAAGGGTGAGGTTCTGTGTTCTGACCAGAATCGTCCGACGCTCCCGTTCTTGAACGCGTTCCGAGACGCTGTTCTGGTGCTCTCGCCTCGTTTGACGCACCTTCTGACCGAACCTATACTTCTGCGGCACGCGGGTCTGGGGAGACGAAGGCGAAGTGAGCCGGTCGTGTCGTCGTGCGCTCGAAGAGCGCTCGATGTGCTGGTGTAGGCAGCGAGCAGCTTCACGAGACTCGTCTTCGTTCACGCACTATTCCGTGAACTCCCGAGAGGACGAGGCGGACCAGCATGGCCGAACTGACTCGCGAAGAAGTGCTCCAGTATGTCGCCCAGTGCAGACCACTGCGTGGGCTCAACCTCTCCGGGCTCGATCTGAGCCACTGCCAGCTCAGCTCGTGCAACTTCGAGAGCGCTGATCTCGAAGGTGCGAACTTGTCGGGCGCCGATCTCTCGGAGTCGAACCTCGTCGGAGCCAACTTCAAGAACGTCGACGCGACCGACGCGAAGCTGAGCAACATCGCGGTCGATCTCTGCAACTTCCAGAACGTGACGTTCTTGAGAACGGACCTGCGGCGTGTCGATTTCTCGCCGTCCGCTCTCGACGATTGCACCTTCCGCGGCGCGAATCTCTTCCGCTGTCGCTTCGAGAGCATGGATCTGCGCTCGTGCCGCTTCGAGGAGTCGAACCTCGGCGCGGCGGGCATCGTGACGTGCGACTGTGAAGGGGTCGATTTCCACGGATCGCAGATGGCGAACGCGAGCTTCCGTGGCGTCAAGCTCGCGGGAGCGAACCTCGACCAATGTCTGATCAAGAGCACGAAATTCGACAAGACGTCGATCAAGGGCGTCTCGTTCCGTCGTGCGAAGTTCGTCGATTTTGACTTCGGCACGATCGATCTGGGTGATGTCGACTTCTGTGAAGCTCATCTCGAGAACGCGAAATTCGCCGAGGGGAGCCTCTCCGGCGCTTCATTCAAAGGCGCGAACCTTACGCGCATTCATCTCGAGAACGTCGATCTCGCGGGTGCGGACTTCTCCGAGACGCAGCTCGATCGAGCCACCCTGGCCGGGGCGAACTTCACGAAGACGAACCTCGAAGGGAGCTCGCTCGCCGGCGCCAACCTCTCGGGTGGGGTGTTCTCGAGCACGAACCTGAAGGACGTGAAGGGCATGGGCGCTTCGTTCAAGGGCGCCACGTTCGAGGGTTGTGACGCTTCGGGGGCCGAGCTCCCGCACGCGAACTTCTTCGAGGCGAGCTTCGTGCAGACGACGCTTCGCAACATGAAGATCTCGGGCGGAAACTTCAACTCGTGCGAGATCGTCAAGTCGGATGCGTCGTTCTCCGACATGGCGGACTCGACGTTCTTCTCGACCAAGTTCGACGAGTGCAACCTCGAGGGTGCGACCTTCGACCGTGGCCACTTCGTCGGGACGTCGTTCGAGTATTCGGTGATCAAGAAGGTCTCGTTTCGACGGGCTCTGTTCGAGGATTTGATCCTCGCGCATCTGGCGTTGGAGAGCGCTGACATGTACCGCGCGAGCTTCAAGAGCGTGCGCTTTCGCGACACACAGATGCTCGATACGGTGCTCGACTCGGCAGACATCAAAGATTCGGAATGGCTCGACGTCGCTCTCGAAGATGCGAAGGTCGTCGGCGGGCGATTCTCGGGCTCGCACCTCGAGCGCGTTCGATTCGAGCGATCCTTGCTCGAGAAGACCGCATTCGAAGGCGGGACGATCTTGACTTGTGACTTCTCCGGGGTCGATGCCGAGGCGCTCAAGACGTGCACCGGTCTCGATCCTGACGAGCTGGGCGATTGCCAGTTCGAGCCCTTGGTGGAAGCTGGCTCGGGTGAC
>CAZMPA010000016.1:16823-18728 GCA_964567915.1 uncultured Isosphaeraceae bacterium
GATCGCGCCATCGAGCAGGTGAGCGGAGGGGGCGGGGCTCCGGCTGCGCCCGCTCAGGCGCCGAGTACGGTCGTCGTGAGCTCATCGTCGTCACCCGAGACGGCGTCGGTCGTGCAGGTTTCGGTCGCGACAGCACCGGCGACAGCTGCTACGGCTGTCGTGGCGCCCGCGGCCGAGGCTGCTACGCCTGTCGTGGCTCCCGCGGTCACGACGCCGGCTCCCGAGGTCATCGTGGATCCGATTCCGGTTCTCGACCCGAGCCCCGCCCTCGAGGCGGCGCCGAAAACGGCGCCGGAGAGCACCACGGAGGCCGGCACGGCGACATTCCGCTTTCGCTCGCTCTACGTTCTCGCGGAGGAGATCGCCGGAATCATCTCTTCGATCGACAGCGTGCACTCCGAGATCGTGCGCGCGCTCCGAGGGTATGAAGCTTCCGAGCCCGTACCGCCGGTCGATCGCCTGCACCTCGAGTCGTGCAGCATCGGGACCGCCGCGAATCTGGTGGTTCGCGGCGTGCCGGACGCTCTCGAGGTCGTCAGCGCTCTCTTCGCGGAGCTCGACGAGTCGGCGTGCGGTTTCGACGAAAACGACATGTGCCGTGGGGGCGGGGAAGGCAAAGGTTCGGACGCGACCGAGGTGATGGTGAAAGACGTCTCGCCGCGTTTCCTTCAAAGCCGTTTGGAGGTTTGCCTCGAAAACCTGCTTCCGGATGCTTCGGAAGATTCTCGTGCGCGGATCGCGCGCTACGCGACGCTCTTGCCGACGGAGTTCTTCAACCGTCGGCACCTCTGGGGCCTCGTGTGCGAAGCCTGATCGGCAGTCGAGAACTCTGAGCCTGGAAGTCGAGAGGGGTGGTCATGTTCGAATTGGATCAAGAGGAAATCGTCGGTCGCAGTGTGCACTGCGACACGATTCGACGATTCGTCGAGAGGGCGGCAGGGTCGCGAGATCCCGTCGTGGTGCTCGGCGAGCCGGGAGTCGGAAAGGAGCTCGCGGCACGGCAGATTCATCAAGAGTCGCCGCGTGCCGAGCAGCCGCTCCTCATCGTCGACTGTTCCCTTTACTACGAGCGCGAGCTCAAGCGCGAGCTCTTCGGGTACCAGGGCTTCGGCCCGGCCGCGAAGTCGCGCAGAGGCTTGCTCGAGTTCGCGAGCAAGGGGACCTGTTATCTGTCGAGCGTCGAGGAGCTGTCTCCCGCGCTTCAGCAGAGCCTGCTCGCCTTTCTGCGCGAAGGGAGCTTCTCGAGGCTCGGCGACGGACGGCGAATTCCGTCCGACGCGAGGCTGATCGTCTCGAGTGACAAGAACCTCGCGGGCTTCGTCGAAGGAGGACTGTTCGACGAAGAGCTCTTCGAGAGGCTCTCACAGATGGCGCTTCACATCACGCCGCTCAGGGAGCGCTCGGCGGACGTTCCCGAGATCGTCGACGCGTTCCGAGCCTCGTACAGCGAGGCGAGCGAGACCGAGGATCCCGAGTTCACTTCCGAGGCACTCGAGGCTCTCGAGTGTTTCCCGTGGCCCGGGAATATCGACGATCTCAAGAAGGAGGTTTTCCGCATCCTCGACACGCAGGTCGATCGTGTCACGACCGAGCAGCTTTCGCTCGAGATCGCGAGCTACTGGATCGGACGCCGCGGGGATCCGGAAGTGCGGAAGGTGCTCGAGGAGCTCGACGGATATATCCGCGAGTTTCGCGTCCTCAGTCGTCTCGACGCCGAGTTCGGTGACGTGCTTCTGAGTACCAGCGAGTGGGATCTCAACATTCCTCAGGAGACGCGCAAGCTCGGAGAGCATCTCTTCTAAAACGCTGAAGGGGATTTCGATGCAGACGGAAGAAGCCGTGACAAAGGTTCTGGTCGCCGACGACGAGCCGTCGATCCGATTCGTCCTGCGGGAGATCCTGGAA
>CAZMPA010000017.1:0-14499 GCA_964567915.1 uncultured Isosphaeraceae bacterium
AACGAGTCGGCTCGACAGTGCCTTCATCGAATCGCACGCCGAAGGCTGGGACGACTGGGAGCGCCGGCTTGTGTCGCTGCCGTGGTCTGAGATCGTCGCCGCAAGTGGTGTCGATCGCCCCATCATCGACCACATCGCAGACATGTATGCGTCGTCGTCCGCCACCATCTTCGCGTGGGCGATGGGATTGACGCACCACGTGGCGGGCGTACGAAGCGTGCAGATTCTTGGGTCACTTGCCGCGGCGCGTGGGATGATCGGTGGTCGGGGCCGTGGTTTGCTTCCATTGCGGGGCCACTCCAACGTGCAGGGCATCGGAAGCATGGGCGTCGTGCCTGCGCTCAAGTCTGCGTACATGGATGCGATGCAGCGGCGCTGGGGCGATGTCTTCCCCAAGACGCCGGGCCTGGACACGATGGCATGCATGGAAGCGGCGCATGCAGGTGAGATCGACTTTGCCGTATGCCTTGGAGGAAATCTGCTCGGCAGCAATCCCGATGCAAGTTTTGCGGCAGAGGCCATGCAACGCATTGGAACCGTGGTCCACCTCAATACGACGCTCAACACCGGCCATGTGCAGGCCCGCGGACGTGAGACCATCATCCTCCCTGTGCTGGCTCGGGACGAAGAGCCGCAATCGACCACACAGGAGAGCATGTTCAACTACGTGCGAGTGAGTGAGGGCGGCGCGCCAAGGCATGAAGGGCCGCGAGCCGAGACGGAAGTTATCGCTGCCCTGGCTCAGGCCACGGTTGCCAATGCAGTGCCGATCGACTGGCAGGCAATGCGAAGCCACGACGGAATTCGAGCGGCCATTGCCGACGTGGTGCCGGGCTATCAGGCAATTGCATCCGGAAGCGAGTTTCAGATCAGCGGCCGGACATTTCACGAGCCGGCATTTGCGACGCCCACTGGCCGCGTTGTCGTGCACGACGTCGACATCCCGTCCCCCGAACCAATTGGGGACCGGCAGGTGCGTGTGGTGACCGTTCGAAGTGAGGGGCAGTTCAATACGGTTGTGTACGAGGATGAAGACGTCTACCGAGGAACACCTGTGCGTGACGCCATCCTCTTGAATGGCGAGGACATGGAGCTTTGGGGAGTGTCCGAGGGAGACCGTGTGCGGGTTCGCACTGATGTGGGCGCCATGGACGCGACCGCCTTCGGGTTTGACATCACCCCCGGCGGCGCCGCGATGTACTTTCCTGAGTGCAATGTGCTGGTGCCACGAACGATCGACCCGTCCAGCAAGACGCCAGCGTTCAAGGGCTTCGTCGCGACGATCGAGCGACTGTGACTCCCCCTACCGCTTGCCCACCAGCAGATCGGCCTTGACCTCGATACCGCGGACGCGGCTCCGCAGCGCCTCGCGATTCGGCGCGTACTGCTCGGCCACCTTCAGGTCCACTAGGTCGGCTTCCACGAGATGGGCGAGGCTGGTCGTGAAGTCGTGCATGCCGGACTCGGTGTTTCCCGCAAGCACGGCGTGGAGATCCTCCTCGTGTCCTTCGCGGATTCGATCGACGACGGTCGGTGTGCTGAGCAGGACTTCTGTGGCCGGAACACGCTGGATGTCTTCGCGGGCCGATGGCAGGAGCCGCTGGGCCATGATGCCTTTGAGCCCGACGGCGAGGCTCGAGCGGATAAATCCGTGGTCACTTGTCGGGAAGAACTCCAGGATTCGGGAGAAGGCCTGCATCGTGTCGGCGGTGTGGAGCGTGCAGAAGACGAGGTGCCCGGTCTCCGCGGCCTGAATACCGGCAAGCATCGTCTCACGGTCTCTGAGTTCGCCGATCATCAGGATGTCCGGGTCCTGCCGGACGGCCGATCGCAGCGCCGTTGGAAAGTCCGGCACGTCGATGCCGATCTCCCGTTGGCTGATGTAGGAGTGCTGCGGCTTGAACTCAAACTCAACCGGGTCTTCGATGGTGATGATGTTGCAGTGCCGGTTGTGATTGATGTGATTGATCATCGCGGCGAGCGTCGATGACTTACCGCTCCCGGTGACGCCGCACACGATCACGAGCCCTTCGTGAGTCGCATCCGTGACGTCGTGGTAGACCGGGGGGAGGTGCAGGTCATCAAAGTTTGGGATTTCGGGCTGCACCCTGCGGATTGCGCCGTGCAAGGCGCCACCGGAGTGAAACACGCTGCACCGGTATCGCTCCCCTGCCTCATCCTTCCATGAGAAGTCGACGCCACCGCGGTCCTCAAGTGCCATGGCCTGGTCGTCAGGGACAATGGCAAGCAGCATGTCGTGTGTGTCGTCAGGTGAGAGCGGCGGTGCCTGGATGGCGTGCAACTTGGACGCGATGCGGTAGACCGGCGGCGAGCCCGGCTTGACATGCAGATCGCTCGCGTCGTACTCCCTCATTCCCAGAAGGAGCTTTCGAATGTCGAGATGGTCGCTCATGCGGGGCTCCAGTTCACGCCCGATCAGGGAGGCCCTTCCAGAAACCCACTATACCCCTCGAGCCGCCCAATCAATCCAAATCGATGAGATCACTCGGCCGATTGGCGTTTCTGAGGTGTTGGGCGGGCGGTGGCGGCACGAGTGTGACGCCGACGCGGTCGAGCCACCCGCACAGCGAGCGTCCTCCAGCATCGAGATGCGCTTGCAGGACGTCGAGAACGGACGCGGCGACGACCATCGGTAACTGGAGCGGCTCGCGCAATTCGTGTGTGCGGGCGAAGCAGCACACATCGCCTTCTGCGTTGATCAGGCTGCGGATGTCGTGGACCTCAAGCGACGGCATGTCACACGGAAGCACAAGCCAGCGGTCGGCGCGGCCGTCCGCGAGCACAGCTTCGATTCCGGCGAGCGGTCCCCACCCGGCATGAGCGGGCAGGTCGGCGATGTGCTCACGCCCTGCAATGGCTTCCTCGGGCCCCGAGACAACGACGTCGCCACAGCATGCATCTGCGAGCGCGAGCATGTGCGTACCAAGCGAGCGGCCGCGGTCCAAGGCGTGTTGTTTGGGAACGCCCATTCGCGTGCTGCGGCCACCCGCGAGAACGACGGCCGCAACAGTGGAAGGTGTGATCACACGAGGAGACTATCGCCTCAGGCTGCGCGGGGGCCCGGCGGCGTATCGAACCAGCCGAGGCAACCAAGCCGCAGGGCCAGCGCCCGGGCGGTTCGGTTGGACTCCGCCCTCAGGGCTCTCAGGTGCTGCCTCGGTGTCCGGAGCGCCCGAGCAACCTCCACCGGGAAGGGGAAGGGGTCGAGCGGATGGTGGCGGGGGGTGGGTGGGGTCATGGGGGGCGGGTCCGGTCTGCAACAGGAACAATCGACTTGACCACGCCTCCACTTCGCGCAGGCCCCACGGAAGTGGGAAAACGATCCCGCATGCCAGCTTCCGCCGCGCCTGGCCCACACGTTCCGCGCAATCCGACGTCCGATAGCCCCCCGCTACCATGCCTCGTTCCATGACCGTACTGCAGACCATGCCCGAGCCCTGGCCTTCCCACCCTGCACTCCAGCCGATTCACGCCAAGGTTCTCGATGGAGAGCGATTGACGATGGCGGACGGCGGCGTCCTGTACGACTCTCCAGACATCTGGACCGTGTGCCGAATGGCCGATCTGGTCCGGCGGAGGATGCATGGCGACGCGGCCTACTACAACGTCAATCGACACCTGAACTATTCCAACGTATGTGCCCTCTCGTGCACGTTCTGCGCGTTTGCGAGGAAGCGTGGTGAGGACGGGGCATACGAGTACACGATCGACGAAGTCCGCCGCGAGGCAAGGACTGCGGCAGAGCAGGGATCGACGGAAATGCACGTCGTCGGTGGACTGCACCCCTACCACCCATTCGACTTTTACGTGGACATGCTGCGGGTCATCCGAGAGGAAGCCCCGGACCTGCACATCAAGGCGTTCACTGCAGTGGAGATCGTGCACCTGGCGAGAATCTCAAAGCGGGGCCGCGACGGCGCCGACGGCATTCGGTCGGTCCTGCTCGACCTTCGGGCTGCGGGGTTGGGATCACTTCCAGGCGGCGGCGCCGAAGTCTTCGACGACCGCGTGCACGACGAAGCGTTCAAGGGCAAGATTCGCGGTGACGCCTGGATGGACGTGCACCGAATTGCACACGAGTTGGGCATCCATACCAACGCAACCATGCTCTACGGCCACGTCGAGAACCGGGCGGAACGGATCAAGCACATGGACCTGCTTCGAGGTCAGCAGGACGAAGCCCTTCGGGAGTGGGCTGCATCACAGGGGATCGGTGGCGACGGCCACGTCGTATTGACCGGACCGGACGCGGCATATCCCGGAGATCGATTGCCGACGACGGCGACTTGCGAGCGTGGTTGGTATCAGGCGTGCATTCCGCTGCCATTTATTCCGGACGACAGCGCGCTCGAGCGACTCTACGGCCCGAGCGGCGTGGAGAACCTCCGCACGATCGCCATCGCGCGGCTGATGCTCGACAACATCCCGCACATGAAGGCGTTCTGGATCATGCAGACGTTGCCTCTTTCGCAGTTGATGCTGCAGATGGGCGGTGCGGACGATATTGACGGCACCGTGGTGTGGTACGACATCACGAAGGTCGATGGATGCGGTACGCACCAGGAGACCGGCGTCCAGGAGTTGCACCGCGTGTTGCGGGAGGCAGGCCTGACGCCGATTGAGCGTGACACGCTGTACCGTCCGGTCACGCGTGACGGAACCACCTGGTCGATCGACTGACCGCCCGTCCGTCCCCCCTGGAGGGGGGACAGGCCGCGGAGCGGCTTAGGGGGGAAGTGTTCCAGCATCGGCATCGAGGGTCGTTGGCAGCAGCACGCACCCTCCTCAGTCGCTGCGCGACAGCTCCCCCGCAACGCGAGGGCGGGGAGACACGCGCACATCCGGCCCCCGGCTTGGGGGGGGACAAGTGTGACAGCGTCGTTGGCAGCATGAAACACCCCCTCAGTCGCTGCGCGACAGCTCTCCCGCAAAGCGGAGAAACGCTCTTACTCAGCGTCCTGCAGCCCCATCGCCCAACGCCACTCCGGCATGCGAAGCGCCACCGCGGACGCCAGCGCAACCGCGCCGCCGGCCGCCGTGCAGACGAGCAGCCGAATGAACTCTCCCAGCCACGTGTCGCCAGCAGGCCACACGGCCATGATGCCGCCGACGACCGCGGCCATCACTGCTGTGGCGACACAGATCCGAACGGCAGTGTTGACGACAGTCGCGCTGAAGATGGGCACGCCTCGTCGATGCAGCAGCACCGCCATGATGATGGTCTGGATCATGGCGCAGGCGGCTGTGGACCACGCGAGCCCGGCGACGTGCAGCGGCCAGATGAGAATGAGATTGAGCGTAAGATTGAGGCCAACCATGGCCACCGCGATGCGAACCGGCGTCTTGACTTCGTCGCGAGCATAGAAGGTTCGAGTCAGAATCTGCCCGAGCATGTAGGCCCAGATGCACGTGGCGTAGCCAAGCAGTACAAATGCAACCCGCTCCGTGTCCGCGGCGTCGAACGCGCCGCCCTGAAGAATGACCGCGGTGAGCGGTTCTCGCACGAGAATGAGACCGACACCTGCGGGGACCGCGATGAAGATGACGAGGCGAACGCCGCGCTTTACGGTAGACAGGAAGGGTCCGGGTTCATCCTTGCGCTTTGTGAGCAGCGGGTAGATCACGGTTGCGACCGCGATGCCGAACACACCGAGCGGGAACTGATACAGACGCTGCGCGTACTGCAGCACAGCAAGACTTCGATCGTCCATCGGGTAGTCGATGCCGATCGAAGTGGTGTCAAACCACAGGGGCACCGACGCGATCAAGCCGTCGAGCAGCGTGTTGAGTTGCAGGACGCCGAGGCCGAGAATCATCGGGCCGGCACGTTTCAGCACTTCCCGCATGGGCTCGCGGGCTGCGGTCCAATCAAGGTCCCATGACGCGGTGTTCCGAAGCACCGTCAGGGACCATGCGACTTGCAGGAGACCCGCCAGCACCACCGAGCCCGAGAGAATCGCCGCGATGATCATCCGATCCCGCGGCGTCTCGGCGCCAACGAGATACCAGCCCACCGTCGCTGCGACGATCAGACAACCGTTGAGTACCAGCGGCGCCGCGGCGGTTGGCCCGAACCGTCCATGCACGTGGAGCATGGCGCCGACGATGGCGACGCTGCACACGAGTGGCGCGTACGGCAATGTCATCATCATGAACCAGACGGCCATGTTCTCGTGCTGGTAGGCGGCCGAGGTCAAAAAGAGAATGGCCTCCCCCACTACGACCAGCGCGCCCAGACCTGCCGCCAGCCCGCCAAGCATGGCGCCAGCAAGCGCCGCGGCTCGTTTGGCGTCGGAGTCGGACAGGCGTTGGTAGGTCGGAAGGAAGGCGGCCGATAACGCACCCTCGCCAAAGAGTCTTCTGAACAGGTTCGGGATGAGAAACGCGAAGCCGAATGCGCTCATCGCGTCGTGCGTGCCGAGAATGCGGCTGAGCGTGGCATCACGGAGCAATCCGGTGATACGGCTCAGAAACGTCAGCACCATGACGGTGCGCGTGTTGCGTTCGAGTCGATCAGCCATTCTGGGTTCCATCCCGTCGCCATGCCATACCGGCGGCGATGCCGCACCAGGTCAATCCGCCCATGAGCGCGCCGGCCTTGCCGAGTCCGGACACACCAGCCATCGCAAGCAGTTGCCCGCTGCCCCAGCCTCCGAACATCGCGATGGGAAGCACGACCCAGGCCCAGGCCGGAGGGGCTGGCCATCGTGGCCCGCCTGCGCGTCGCCACGCCCGCCGCGTGAGCGGCGCAGCAGCAAGGAGGCCAATCGCAATGGACGCAATTGCCGAGACCGCCGGGATGGAGATCCCTGCGCCGTTCCACATGAGTCCGAAGATGATGGGAAACGCCGCGGCCGTGACGGCGAGCGCTGTTGCGGCGGCCAGTATTCCCCCGGTCCCAGGTTCCGCCATGGCGTCAAGTGTGGCGATGCCCCGTCGCCAGGCACCGCTTGCCCGCGTGGTCGGTCGAAGCGCGGCAGTAACGACGCCAGCGGTCAGGATGCCCATCCAACCCCCAACGACATCCGCGACCGAGGTCGTGCGGGAGACGGCGAACCACTGTTGCGTCCATTCATCGAGCGGTGCCCACACGGCGACGACCACGAACGCGATCCATCCGCGAGGAAGCATCCGAGCGCGTTCGAGCAGGACGGCGAGCCCGCCGAATGTCAGAAAGTGGGCAATCTTGTCGGGGGCGTCGTGCCCCGGGCCGAGTGGTTCCATTGTGGGCAGATGCGTCAACACGGTCATCGTGACGAAGTACAGCCAGAGCGAGATACGCCAGGACGCCAGCGCCGTCCGCCGCGGCCGGTCATCCAATGGGCTCGGCACCTTCGGCTGTGGCCGCATCGACCTTGACCTCGACCTCCGCAGCGGGCGATCGCCACATTGTGACAACACTCTCTGCCAGTGCCGAGTAATCGGACGCGCCGCGACAGGTCGGGTCGTACGCAAAGATGGACTGCCCGAAACTCGGCGATTCCGCCAACTTGATATTGCGGCGAATGGGAGGCGTGAGCATGCGGCAGTGTTGCCACGGGACATTCTGCTCCCGACAGCCTTCCAGGAAGGCTTCCAGATCCTCCACTACTTCGCGGGCGAGCGTTGTCTGTGTTTCGTGCATGCACAGCACGATGCCGCTGACGCGAAGTGCGGGGTTGACCGAACTGCAGACCAGGCCGACCGTCTCAAGCAGCTTGCCGACACCCTGAAGCGCGAGGAAGTGCGCCTGCATCGGCACAAAGACCTCGCTCGCCGCCGCGAGCGCGTTGATCGTGAGGATGCCTAGGCTCGGAGGGCAGTCGATGAGGACGGCCTCCCATCGACCCTCGGTCGCGGCAAGTGCGGTGGTGAGCCGGTTCTGCCTGTCCGGGAGCGACGCGAGGTCCGTTTCCGCCGCGGCCAGGTCAGTCTCAGCCGGGATGAGGCTCAGCCCGGGCTCAACGTCGATGGCCGCAGCCGCCACGGTTTCAGCGGTCGGATCGAGCAGGACGTCGTAGACCGTCGTGGCGTCTTCGCCGGCGGTCACGCCGAAGTGCAGCGAAAGGTGGGCCTGGGGGTCCAGGTCGATCAGGCACGTCCGAACGCCAGCCTTTGCCAGTGCGGCGCCAAGATTGGCCGTCGTGGTCGTCTTTCCGACGCCACCCTTCTGATTGATGATCGCGACAACGCGTCGATCTCCGCTCATACGCCGAGTGTAGGGCATGCACCCCCCCTGTGTCCCGACTGGTGTGTCCGCTGTGGATCGGTGACACTGCGTGCATGAACCGCCCCACCGATGCCGCAATCGTGCTTCGGCGTTGGGAGTACTCCGAGACGTCTCAGACCGTGTCGGCCCTCTCCCGCGAGCACGGGGTGATTCGAGGCCTCGCCAAGGGAGCGCTTCGCCCCGCAAGTCCGTTCTCCGGCGGGTTCGAGCCGATGACCCGTGGCCACCTCGGCTGGATCGTCAAGTCAGGCCGCGCCCTCTCCATTCTCACGGAGTGGATGGTGGAAGATGTGTACTGGTCGACGCGACGGAGACCGGATTCCAATCGGGCGGCGTTGTACGCGGTCGATCTTGCTGCCCGGCTTCTGACCGATCACGACCCCCACCCCGATGTCTTTGACGCCCTTGACGGTGTGTTGACGGCGTTGGGCGACGCCGAAACGCCCGCGATTCCATTGGCGGCGTATCAATGGAGCGTGCTGACGACGGCCGGCTGGCGGCCCGTCGTGGGACATGACGTGCGGACGGGCGAGCCGCTTGCCGAGACGGAACCCGTGTTGGGCTTTCGCCCGAGTGACGGAGGCGCCGTCTCCATCGCCGGCCCGGGCGACTGGCCCGTACGTCGAGAGACCATCGAGGCGATGCAGGCGATGGAGGCAGGCGAGCGTCCGGTTGATCCGGTCATCGTGCCGCGTGTGAGTTCGCTCCTGGCTGCGTACACAAGAGAACTTCTGGGCGAGCAGTCCGAAGCGATGCGGCAGGCGTTTCCCGACCTTCGGTGAGCGGTATGCTGCGCCCATGCCTGTGCACTACAAAGAGCACGTTCTTCCCAACGGGCTTCGCCTTGTCGCTGAGGTGGATCCCCAGGCGGCGTCGGCGGCGGCGGGGTTTTTCGTTCGCAGTGGCGCCCGCGACGAACCGTCGGGCCTCATGGGGATCAGTCACTTCCTTGAGCACATGGTGTTCAAAGGCACCGAATCCCGGAGCGGCGAGCAGGTTGACGAACTGTTTGACGAGTTGGGCGTACACCACAACGCGTGGACATCACATGAGATCACGGCGTTTCACGTCCATGGTCTTCCAGATGTCCTGAAGCCGTCGCTGGAGGTGCTCGCCGACATCATGCGGCCCGCCTTGCGGTCATCCGACCTGGACGACGAGCGAGAGGTTGTGATCGAAGAGATCGCCATGTACGAGGATCAGCCGTTCTGGCAGCTGTGGGAGGCCGCGTCCGCCGCCTACTTTGGCGACCATCCGATGGGCCACCGCGTGCTTGGATTGGAGGCCACGGTTCGGGCGATCGATGCGGATGCCATGCGATCGTGGCACGATTCGAGATTCGGCGCCGACAACATCGTGCTGGCGATGGCCGGCAAGCTGGACTTCGACGCGGTCGCGTCCGACGTGGCGGGATGGTGCGGAGCCTGGAGTGCAACGTCGGCCGAGCGAGCAGTGCATGAGCTCACGCATTCCGCGGTCGAGCTGTCTGAGACCAGTGACAAGATCAACGCTTCGTACGTGCTTGGCATTGCCCCCGCCCCGGCGCTGCAGGATGCTCGTCGGCACGCCGCCGCGATTCTGGCCTGGATTCTTGGTCGAGGCGATGGATCCCGCATGCACTGGGCCATGGTCGACCCCGGGCACGCCGAGGAGGCGCGCTGCGAGTACGAAGCGCACGATCGGTGTGGCCAGTTTGTGTCGTGGGCAGTGTGCCCGCCGGAATCGGTGGACTCGATTGAATCCATGATGCGGCAGGCGCATGATGACCTGATGGAGTCTGTGTCCGAAGACGACCTCGCCATGGCTCGTTCCATGATTCGGACGGCGGTCACCGTGCACTCGGAACTGCCCGCTGGTCGCATGCAGCGGCTCGGCCGCATGGTGACGACAGTCGGCCATCACGTGCCGCTGGACGAGGAACTGGATGCGATCAATGCTGTCACGCTTGACGACCTGCGCGAGGTGGCCGAGGCGTGGCCGATGCAGCCGCTGGTCGTTGGAAGACTTGTTCCCGAGTGAACCTGCTCAGGCGTGAAGCGCCCGGCCTTCGACGCCAAGCGCTGCTTCGTGCATGGCTTCGGCCATTGTCGGGTGGGCGTGCATGGTTGAGATGATGTCTTCGGCCGTCGCTTCAAGGCGGATCGCCAGACAAAACTCGTGAATGAGCTCGCTCGCGTCCTTGCCGATGATGTGCGCGCCGAGAATCTCGCCGTAGGGCTCCGACGCGACGATCTTCACAAACCCCCGCGCTGATCCGGTGGCAATCGCCTTGCCGAGCGCCGTCAATGGGAATGTCCCGATCTTGACGTCATGGCCGGCCTCCCTCGCCGCAGACTCGGTCATGCCGACCGATGCGATTTGCGGGTTGGTGTACGTGCAGCCGGGGATGGCGCGGTAATCAACGCCAAGCGTGTGATGCCCGGCGATGCGTTCGACACAGGTCACAGCTTCTTCGCTGGCGACATGTGCAAGCCAGGGCGGGCCGATCACGTCGCCGATGGCGTAGACGCCTGGAAGCGACGTCTCGTAGGTTGGCTCATCAACGTCCTGATACTGCACCGAAATGTGCCCGCGATCCGTAGCGACATCGACACCTTCCGCGAATAGCCCGTCAAACCGTCCGGTCACGCCGATGGCGACCAGAACCGCGTCGCCTTCGAGGACTTCAGTCTTGGAGTCGTCGTTGGCCGCAGCAATCGTGACCGCGACCCCTTCGCCGGAGCGATCAATGGCGGTGGTCACGTGGCCCGGTCGGAAGTCGATGCCCTGCTTCTTGAACAACTTGATCGCTTCCTTCGACACGTCTTCGTCTTCGACGGGAAGGATGCGGTCGAGCATTTCGATCACGGTGACTTTCGATCCCATCGCGTTGTAGAAGTAGGCAAACTCCATTCCGATAGCACCGCTTCCGACGACGATGAGCCGCTCGGGCCGCGTTGGCTGAACCATGGCGTCCTGCGAACTCAGGATTCGCTCATGATCGAACGGGGCGAATGGAAGTTCGCGGGGGGCGGCGCCCGTCGCGACGATGATGCGATCCGCGGTGATGTGCTCGAACACTTCATCGCCGGTGCCGTGGTAATAGTCGGCGTCGGCCTTGAGAATGTCGATGCCGCACGGCTGATCGCCGGCCCGTCCCGATGTGATGCGAGCGTGCCCCTCGATGTGCGTGACACCGTTCTTCTTCATGAGAAACCCGACGCCAGCATTCAGCTTTGACGTGACGCCGCGGCTTCGCTCGATTACGGCGGACCAGTCCTGGGTTACGTCCTTGAACTGGATCCCCCACTCCCCACCGTGGGTGACTGCTTCATCCCAGAGTTCGGCATTGTGCAGCAGGGCCTTGCTGGGGATGCATCCCCAATTCAAGCAAACGCCTCCCAATTTGTTCCGCTCGATGATGGCGGTCTTCATGCCGAGCTGGGCGGCTCGAATGGCTCCGACGTATCCGCCGGGCCCCCCACCGATGACGACCAGATCAAAGTGCTTCTCAGATGCCACGAGTCGACTCCGTACGAAAGAATGGGGGTTCCGCAACCTGAGGGCCCTGGCCGCAAAACGGGGCATGGTACCCGGGCCGGCAGCGGCTCGGGTGGGCGGGCGTCTGGGTCCTCCCGCGCTTTGACGGCCCGCCTGCCCAGCCCGTACGATTCCCGATCCTCCGGGGCACCCATAGGCAGGACACCACGTGCGTACCGCGCTCATCAGCGACATCCATGGCAATCTCGAGGCGCTCAATGTCGTCCTTGGGGACATCGACCGCCAGGGCGTCGATCGCATCATCTGCCTCGGGGACATCCTTGGGTACGGCCCCGACCCGGTCGCCTGTGTCGATCTGGTTGCGGAGCGATGCGAGTGGTCGCTTCTTGGCAACCATGACTATGGGGCGCTCTACGAGCCAACCAACTTCAACGCGGCGGCTGAACATGCCGCGTACTGGACGCGTTCGCAACTTGATCTGGAAGCGGACGAAGCCAAAGCCGAGGCCCGCTGGGAAGTGCTCGGGCGACTGCGTGTGCGGACAACGCTTGACGACTTTCTTTGCGTCCACGGTTCGCCCCGCCGCCCGATCAACGAGTACATCTTCCCGGAAGACGCCATCAATTCACCGGTCAAGATGGGGCAGATCTTCGACCATGTCCCCGACAAGTGCCTCGTCGGCCACACGCATGTGCCAGGGGTGTTCACCGATGAGCCGGAATTCTGGGGGCTGGATGATCTGGACGGCGCGGTTTGGAATCTGTCCTCCGACGGCAAGGCGATCATCAATCCTGGGTCGGTTGGTCAACCGAGAGATCTCGATCCACGGGCGAGCTACGCGATTCTCGACTCCGGTGCCGGCGAGGTTCGCTTTCACCGCCTTGAGTACGACATCGACACGGTTGTTGACAAGATCTATGCCGTCCCCGAACTGAGCAATTGGCTCGGCGACCGGCTGCGCGAAGGACGCTGACACATGCCTGATCCACGTGGATCACAGGACCCGCGTGCCGCGGCTGCGGCACGCCTGCGGCGGATTGTGCCGCTCGCGGTTGGTCTGATCATCATTGTGGTCGTCATTCTGATCGCCACGGCGCCGCGAAGTGGCCGGGGTGTGGACGCAACCGCGTCTGCTCCAGAGGCCACGCCGGCGGTTCAGCCCTCGTCGGCGTCCGAAGCGGGCGAACCAGATGCAGCCCCCGTCGCTGCCCCGGAAGACTCCACTGCACCCGACGCTCCAACGCCCGCAAAGGCCGCAGCTGACTCGAGTGAAGTTGCCGCCACAGGCGGGGCGACGACGCTCCGCACGCTGGATGGGCTGCGTGTCGTGCTGCAGGACGGCGACCAGTCGGCTCCCACGTCCCTTGGGGGCGTGGAAGATCCGAACGCGTCAAAGATGCGGGTCGACTTCACGCGGCGCGGCGCGGGCATTGAGCGAATCACGTTCTCAGACATCTGGACCACGGCCGAAGCGAAGCGAAGAGCCGCGGCGTGGTTCGCTGCCAAGGGGACCGACCGCGAAGCAGACGCCTCGCCACCGGACGCCGCCGACCGCTACGTCCTGGTGGCTGCCCCTGAGATTTCCATTGGCGGCGAAAGCGCCACCGTTGGCCCGCTTGCTGCGGCGAATCTCTGGATCGGCGAGACCCGGCTCAATCTGTGGCAGGCCGCGGCGTGGAAGAGTGATGGCGCTGGACGCTTTGTCGCGTATATTAAAAACGACTCGGGCGAGCCGATTGCCCACATCGAACGGACGTGGTCCCTTCATGAGTGGGATCTGGCGCTCGATCAACGCATCGTCAATCTGTCGGGGCAGGATCTGGAGATTCGATTCTCCCAATATGGCCCGCCAAACCTCGAGGCTGACCGAAGCCGGTACATGGATCGCAGGCGCTTCCGCTTTGGATACCTGCTTGGCGAGACCATTGATCCCGATCGTCTGGCAGGTGTCGTGGCGGATGGCAGTCTGCTTCTGGAACTGACGGACGTCAAGGGCCCCGACGACCCCGCCGTGCTGTGGCCGCAAGCGGCAGCGGTTGAGGAGGGATACCAGCTCTCCTGGTTTGCCTCGACGAACCGGTACTTCGCTCTGGCGATGCATCCGATGCTCGACCCGGAAGGTCGCGGTGACTTATCGCTGGAGCCGGTGGTTGGCGAAGTCACCCGATTCTTGCCCGCCGGGCAGGACCCCGATGAGCCACGCATTCTGACAGTCACCTGGTGGCCGTCAGAAAAGACACTCGCGACGCTGCCGTCCAATGAGTCCAGGCCGTTGTCCCTCGGCGTATACGCCGGACCACTTGAGCACTCGATTCTCGCTGAACAACAGCCGTTCCGTGCGCTGAACATGCAGGGTCTGATCCTGTATCAGATGTCAAGCTTCTGCGCGATCTGCACGTTCCAGTGGCTTGCGCACCTGCTGCTGGCGGTGCTTGCGTTCTTCGACCATTGGGTCGTCTTCGATTGGGGTGTCGCGATCATCCTGCTGGTGCTCTGTGTTCGTGTGCTGCTGCACCCGATCACGCGGCGCAGCCAGATGGGCATGCAGAAGTTCGGCAAACAGATGCAGCGGCTCAAGCCGGAGATGGACAAACTCCGCGCCAAGTACGGCGACGACAAGAAGAAGATGCAGGAAGAGCAGATGCGTCTCTTCCGCGAGCACGGTGTCAATCCGCTGCAGATGCTGGGCTGTCTGCCGATGTTCCTGCAGATGCCGATCTGGGTGGCGCTCTACGCGGCGCTGTACTTCTCGTTCGATCTGCGACAACAGCCGGCGTTCTGGGGCGTGT
>CAZMPA010000017.1:14509-15829 GCA_964567915.1 uncultured Isosphaeraceae bacterium
CCAGGAGATCGGCGGTTGGCCATTTCTCGCGGACCTTGCGTCGCCGGACCACTTCTTCTGGGAAGCGCCTGAGCCCTTCAAGTTTCTCCTCTGGAACGTGACGGGCGTCAACCTGTTACCCATCCTCATGGGCGTGATCTTCTTCTTCCAGCAGAAGTACATGACGCCCAAAACGGCCATGTCTCCTGAGCAGGAGACGCAGCAGAAGATCATGCGTGTGATGATGGTGGTGCTCTTCCCTGTCATGCTCTACAGCGCGCCGTCCGGTCTGACGCTCTACATCCTGACGTCGAGCAGCATTGGCATCATGGAGAGCCGGCACATCCGCAAACAGGTGGATGCGATGGATCTGGACGCCATCGCGCCCAAACCCAAAGCCCCTCGCGCCGCGGGTAAGTCTGCGAAGGACCCGCAGTCACGCGCCTACGCGAAGATGATGGATCGTCGGAAGCAGAAACAGAATCGCGGTCCGGAGAAGCGGTTCAAGAAGCGAAAGTAGCGACGTCCGCGAATGGACAGCGAGAGCACGATTGCTGCGGTGTCGTCGCCTCCCGGAGCCTCTCCTTGCGGTCTGATCCGGTTCAGTGGACCCGATGCTGCAATCGTCGTTACGCCGCACATTCCCGATATCGACGTGGGCGTGCGGGGCGTGTTCGAATCACGACTGACCATCGAAGATCTTGCCCTGCCCGTCACCGTGCTGGCCATGCCCCGGCCACATTCCTACACCGGCGACGATGTTGTCGAACTGTTACTGCCCGGCAATTCGCTGCTTCTTGAGAGAATCGTGGAGGCGTTTGTCGCGTCGGGCAGTTCGCGGGGTCTGCCGGTGCGGCGGGCAACGGCGGGAGAATTCACGTTTCGGGCGTGGCGGAGTGGACGCATTTCTCTGGATCAGGCGGAAGGCGTTGCGGCGATGATCGCGGCCGAGTCGGAATCACAACTTCGCGCTGCGCGGCACGCATTTGATGGCGAGACGGGCCAGACGCTGACACCACTGACTGGCCACCTGGCGGAAGTGCTCGCACTGGTTGAAGCTGGCATCGACTCCTCTGACCAGGATGATGTGGTGGCCATCACTGCTTCAGAGTGTGCGGACCGTGTTGCCGCCGTCACATCAGCGCTGCGGAGCTTCCTTGCGTCGGCTGGCGGCGCCGAGGCAGAAGGTGGACTGCCCCGTGTTGTCCTGCGAGGTCCTGCCAACGCGGGCAAGTCGACGCTCTTCAACGCCCTGCTCGGTCGCGACCGTGTCGTCGTGCACGGTGAAGCTGGCACGACTCGGGACGCCATTGCAGAACGTGGGACATTCGACGGCGTGGA
>CAZMPA010000017.1:15839-18540 GCA_964567915.1 uncultured Isosphaeraceae bacterium
GCGAAGTACTCGAGTTCTCTCTGTCGTGGGTGTTTGACACGCCGGGCGACGAAGATGATGTAGCTTCGCCGGCGGCGCCGGCGGCGGCGGCGGCGGCGGAGTCCGATCTGGTCCTCTGGTGCGCGCCGTCCGGCACGGCTCCCGACGGGATCATGTCCGTTCGAACCAAGCGTGATCTGACCAGGGAGCCCGATGCTGTGTGCGCCTTCGACGCCGCCGATGTTGCCCGCGTGGCGACACGCATTGCCCAGGCGATCAAGTCCGCTTCGCACGCGGCCTCAACGGCGCGGATTGCGATGTCCCTGAGGCAGCGTGGGCTTGTGTCAACATCGGTCACACTCCTGGACGAAGCAGTGTCGGTGGCAGGCGGTGTTCCTCAGGGCGAGGGACTTGACCGCCCTGCCGAGACAGCCGCACTGATTCGGTCGGCCCTCGACGCGCTCGGCGCCATCACAGGCGAGATCCCGCCAGACGACGTACTCGGCCTCGTCTTTGCGGGATTCTGCATCGGCAAGTAGGGTGCGGCTCAAGGTCGGTGCACCACCGGACTGATGGCGAGCAGGAGGCTGCAAGGAAGGCTGTGACGATGAGTGGGAACGGCACGATTGACATACGCGTCCGCTACGTCGAGTGCGACCCGATGGGTGTGGCGCACCATACGTCGTATCCGGTGTGGTTCGAGATGGGCCGCACGGAACTGCTGCGGGCGGGCGGCGGCGACTACGTGGCACTTGAGCAGCGGGGCGTGTTTCTGGCTGTCGTGACGCTCGACGTGCGGTACAAACAGCCGGCGCGGTATGACGATGTGCTGACGCTGCAGACGTCACTTGTGTCGTGCGGGCACGTCAAGATTGAGCACGCATATGAACTGCGACGCGGTGATGTTGTTCTGGCGACGGCGCGGACGGTGCTTGCCTGTCTTGATGCGGATGGTCGTCCGTGGGAAGTGCCTGACGTACTGCGAGGGCACGGCGCGGAGCCGTGATCACCGCTGCGGGGGTTGGTGCAGCGAACCGACACGCACGTCAACCCTGGCGATGGCAGTTGAACAGGTCGATCGAAGCGCCCGGAGCAGCCCGCTGCGAAGGGCGCGGTCCAACTGAAACGCGACTGCTGCAGAGCCCGCAGTGATTCGGGCGGCGCCGCCACGCATCGACTCCACTCGGCATTGATCGCGAAGGGGCGGCGGGGTGCACTGATGCCACGCGTCGGCAAAGGCCCCCACTTGCCGCTCGGCTCGACGCAGTGATCGCTGCATGCCCGGGACCACATCAGCCATCGTCGTTGTGCGGCGTCCGCGGACACGCCAGGTCCGGAGGCGATTGACGTGATGAGCTGCGGGTGAGGTCATGCCACGCATGCTATCGACCATCGCGGGGCATCCTCGCGAGCGGGCGGCGGCAGGCCATCGTCCACAGATCACCAGCTGCGGGCGCACCGCTCGCCCACACCGTATGCTCCGCACTTCATGACGCAGATTCGAATGGACGGGCTGGTGAAGCGGTACGGGTCGGTGACCGCTGTCCGCGGCATTGACTTGACGATCGAGTCGGGAGAGCTCTTCTTCCTGCTCGGACCGTCGGGTTGCGGTAAAACCACGCTGCTTCGCATGATTGCCGGGTTCCTGGAGCCGTCCGAGGGCCGGCTCTACTTCGGCGATCGGGACGTCACATTTTTGCCTGCAAACAAGCGGCAGACCGGCATGGTGTTCCAGAGCTATGCCCTCTGGCCGCACATGTCGGTGAGGCAGAATGTGGGCTATGGGCTGGAGGTTCGGAAGGTGGCGAGCGGTGAACGCGATCGCCGCGTCAATGAAGCGCTGGAAGCAGTGCAGATGGGCGCTTTGGGCGATCGGCGGCCCAACGAACTCTCTGGGGGGCAGCAGCAGCGGGTGGCGCTGGCAAGGGCGTTGGTCGTGGAGCCTTCGGTTGTGTTGCTGGATGAGCCACTGAGCAATCTCGACGCCCGGCTCCGGCAGTCCATGCGGGCAGAGATCCGCCGAATCTGCAAGGATCACGGGCTGACCGGCGTGTATGTGACACACGATCAGGAAGAAGCCTTGTCGATGGCCGACCGAATTGCCTTGCTTCGAGACGGTCAGATCCAGCAATGTGGATCCCCGGAGGCACTGTATTCCCGCCCCACCACACGGTTTACAGCGGAGTTCCTTGGCGATACCAACCTGATTTCGGGCACCATTCGGGATCGCTCCTCCGGCAGCGTGACACTGGATACCCCGCTGGGCGTGCTGACGTCGACGGCGGTGCCAGAGGATCTTCCAGACGCCGGAAACGTGACGTGCTCCATTCGCCCTGAGGCCTTTACGCCACAGCCGGGCGGCAGCGTTGCGGGCACGGTTGATCGCAAGATGTATCTCGGTGAGCGGTCTGTGTTGTCGGTGCAGTGCCAGGGGGCGTCCGACACAGCGATCCACGTGCTCGAACTCGGCGAAGCTGGCAAGGGCACGCATGAAGGCGACGCCGTCCAATTTGCCGTTGCGCCCGACCAGGTCGTGATTTTGGCCGATTGACGCCGCGCGTTCGCGGCAATACGCAGCAGAACGCGAAGGAACGGGACAGACAGGGAGCACGGGCCCCGTATTGTTGTGTATGTGTGCCTACGGTCGCGATCATGCGCGAACGTGTAGCCGTCCCCCCCCTTTCGGGGGGCCAGGCCCCCAAACACTAACGGGGGAAATGTT
>CAZMPA010000018.1:0-17584 GCA_964567915.1 uncultured Isosphaeraceae bacterium
GCCGTTGATGAAGGCGCAGACGCGGACATTGTCAAAGGGCAGGCCTTCGAAGTCCCAGTCGATGAGATAGAGGGGAATCTCGATCTCGATGCCGGTTATGACCGCCACGTCGTCGGGGGCACCGCAGTCTTCGCCGTCGCCGCCAATGACGCCGCCAGTGTTGCTGTTGTCGATGCCGATCGCGATGCCATAGTCGCCTGCCGACGGTGTGACTGTTACGACGCCCTTGGCGTCGACGTGGGTTGTGCCGCTGCCGGCGTATCCGCCGACACCGTCGCCGTTGGTTCGCAGTTCGGCGTAATCGACGTAGTAAATGATGCCGTTGCCGTTGTCGTCGCCGCAGCCGACGGTGACATACAGGTCGGCTTCAAAGCCCTCGTCGAACGTCAGGCCGTTGCCGGTTCCGTCGTCGCCCATGCGCTGCAGGGCGCCGAAACTGACGTCCGGGTTGATGCCGAGGATGCGGTTCTGGCCGCCGTCTCGGGCGTCGATGAACAACTCCAACTTGTTGTAATTGCTCTGCAGATTGCCGCCAAGGTGGATGAACAGGCTGCCGCCCTAAATCATCACAGCCGCGCCGTCCAACTCCGAGCCGTCCGCATAGGCGGCGTGCCCGCTCTGGTCGTCCCCAAACCCGGTGCTGGTGTTCTGAATGGCCGCGAGTTCGCTGTATTCGACGTCCAGACTTCCATCAATCGTCGCGGCGGCGGCGAGTCCGCCGGTCGCAGCAGCGACTCCAACTGCGATCAAAGGTCCTCATCGTGTGCTCCTCGCTCTTCTCTCGTTCCAGTTTGCTGGCGGGCCGCTTCAGCGACGCGTTCAGGCAACGGTTCAAGGTAGGTCAACAAGCGTTGTGCTGCGAATGAAAAAGTGGCAAATCAGCCAAGGTGGGCCGGCCGGTAGCCCCATTGGAGGTACTCGGCGAGCATGCGATGGCTGGAAAACTGCGGATTGACCGTCGCGGCCGATCGGAGGGCCATTCGTATCCACTTTGAAGGGAGGCCGCGTGCGGTGCGTGTATAGAAGGTTGGCACCACGGCGAGCTCCAGCAGGTCGTACAGCGCCGATGCATCGGCGTCGTCCCGGGCCGCTGCGGCCATTCCCTCAGATTGTCCGTCGATGGTCCAGCCGTTTCGGCCGTCGGACGCCTCGGGCCACCAGCCGTCCGCGATGGAGAGGTTGAGTCCGCCGCTGAGCGGGCCCTTCATGCCACTGGTGCCGCTGGCTTCGTGGGGGCGGATGGGTGTATTGAGCCAGACATCGCAACCGGCGGTCAGCACGCGGCCCAGTCCCATGTCGTATTCCTCGAGCAGCACGACCTTGCCTTGCAGTCCGGGCCTGCGGCACATGGCGTGCACAGCCCTGGCGTACGCCTGACCGGGTTGGTCGAGCGGATGTGCCTTGCCGGCAAAGAGCACCTGCACCGGCCGGTCGGCATTGCCGAGAAGCTGCTCCAGACGATCGAGGTCGTGGAAGAGCAGCGGCGCTCGCTTGTAGGTTGCAAAGCGCCGGGCGAAGCCGATGGTGAGCGCGTCATCGCGGAGTGCTGATCGAGCCCGCTCGATGCCTGCGGCGTCTTCGCCTCGCCTGCGGGCCGCCGCGACAAGCCGTTCGCGTGCCACCTGCACAAGCCGCCGACGCAGCGCCGTGCGGAGCGTCCAGAATGCAGCGGGATCGGCATCCGTGGCCCTTTTCCAGGCGGCGCCGCGGGGACCTGGGCGGCCTGGCCTGAGTCCGATCTCCCGCCGCCAGAAGTCTGCCGACAGCGGTGGCATCCACGTTCCGGGATGCACGCCGTTGGTGATGTGGTGAATCGGTACGTCTCGGGCTTCGCAGGCGTACACGTCCTTCCACATGTCTCGGCTGACTTCGCCGTGCAGGGCGGCGACGCCGTTGACGTGCCGGGCGAGCCGCAGCGCAAGCACCGTCATGCAGAGCGGTCCCTCGGGCCCGCCCTCCTGTCCGAGTGAAGCGAGGTCACGCTTGCGCATGCCCGCCCTGCGGAGTGTTGGTCTGAGCACCTCCGTGGTTCGGGCGAGGTCGTACCGGTCATGTCCGGCAGGGACGGGCGTATGGGTCGTGAACACGGTTTCGGCGGCGGTCTGCCGAATGGCGACATCGAGGTCGACCCCGGCCTCTACGCGGCGGGCGATCCGCTCGAGCCCACAGAAGGCGGCGTGGCCTTCGTTGAGGTGCCACACGGTCGGTTTCAGCTTCAATGCCCTGGCCGCCAGCACAGCCCCGATCCCGAGCAGTGCCTGCTGCTGCAGCCGGAGATCGGAATCGCCGCGGTAGAGCCCCTGTGTGAGTTGGCGGTCACGCATGCGGTTGGAGTGCAGGTCCGTATCGAGGAGGTAGAGCGAACATCCGCCAATCGTCACACGCATGACGCGGGCATCGACGGTGCTTCTGCCAACCGGGCAAGCGATCCGGACGCCCGTGTCGCTGATGGGGAGGTCTTCAAAGTTCCACTGCGGCTCCACGACACGGGTGGACCCGTCACCGCGGAACTCCTGCGTGTAATACCCCTGCCGGTAGAGCAGCCCGAATCCAACCAGCGGGATACCGAGGTCTGCGCACGACTTGAGGTGGTCGCCCGCCAGCACACCGAGGCCGCCGGAGTACTGCTGCATGCACTCGTGCACCGCGAACTCAGAGCAGACGTAGGCGACGAGCATGCGTCGCTCGCCGTTTCGCCTGGCGCGGTCGAACCACTTCTGTCGGGCATCGTCGCGGTCGCGGGCATCCCGGGCGTCTTTGAGTACGCGGGCGAAGGAGGGTTCAGCGAGGCGGGTGGCGAGGTACGCGTCGGTCGTTCCGCGAAGGACAGAGAGGGGGTTCTCGTTTGACGAGATCCAGATGCGGGGCTGCAACATGGCAAACGGCCGCCGCATGGGCTCGATCCACGTCCAGCGGAGATCCATGGCCAATTCGCGGAGAAGGGTCCGGGCCGCACCAACAGTCGTTGCGTTCATGGGCCGCGAAGCATACAGCCCCCTCCCAACCCCCATTTCGCGACACCCAACCCCCCCCCCCCCCCCGGCAGTTTTTTATAAGGCAGAAAAACCCAAGCGGTAAGTGGCTGTCAATAAGAGAGATAAAGTGACCGGCGGTCGATTTGCCCTAAGGTGTTGGGGTGGCGAGGGTTGCGTTTTTGGGGAGGCGCCATTGCCAGTTGCCGCGAGGGGTACCGGGGCGGTTCATGCGGCCGCTTGAGCCGAGGCCAAGGAAGTCCTGCATTGGGATGATCCGCAGGTTCGCGGGGGCCCCGAGGCACGCCCGGATGAGTGCGTCGGGGGCGTCAGCGGCACGCGAGCATCCAGTTGCGGCGCGGAAGCGTGCGCGAGCCTGCGGCGGAAGGGTTCGGTACCAGCCCGCAATCGTGTCATTGTCATGCGTGCCCGGGTAGCAGGCGCAGTTGGCGGGATGGTTGGCAGGGGCGTCGGGACTGTTGTCGCGAAACCAACCCCACTGCGCGATCCGCATACCTGGCAGACCAAAGTCATCCCTGAGCCTGCGGACCGCAGGCGTCACGGCGCCGAGATCCTCGGCGATGAAGGGCAACGAGCCGAAGGCGGCTTGAAGTGCCTCCAGGATGGCGCGGCCGGGCGTGCGCCGCCACACGCCGCGGCGGGCAGTCCTTGCGCGAGCGGACACTTCATACAGGCGAACGAATCCGATGAAGTGGTCGATGCGGATCGCGTCAAACAGTGTCAGGGCGCGGTCGAACCGATCCACCCACCACTTGAATCCCTCTCTTCGGTGCGAAGCCCAGTCGTAGTGGGGGTGTCCCCACAACTGGCCATCGGGGCAGAAGTCGTCCGGTGGAACGCCCGTGACAACAGTCGGATTTCCGCGGCTGTTCAGCCGAAACAGATCCGGCCGCATCCGAACGTCTGTGGAGTCCGCATGCACGAAGATCGGTACATCACCAATGAAGCCGACACCTCTGCCCGCGGCATGTGATCGAAGCCGCATCCATTGCCGGTGCAGGGTGTATTGAATGAAGGCGTGCTCGGCTGCATCTCCATGTTGATCTCTGCACCAGTCATCCAACCAATGAGCCTGCTCAGCGCAGAATCGTCGAAACGGCCTGCTTGTCAGCCCGCCGTTGGAGGCAAACCGGTCGAAGGCCGCACGCATGCGTGGCAACTTGAAGCGCGCGGCGTCGCGATACCGAACGCGGCCCTGTCGAAGCGTGGCGGGGGACCGCAGCGCCGACTTCGGAAGGAGCCCGTCTTCGTGGAGGTCTTCGAGGCTCATGAGAAGTGGTTCGATCGCAAAGGCGCTGCGACCCGAGTAGGGCGAATTCCCAAGCCCGATCGGGTTGATCGGAAGCACCTGCCATGCCGAGAGGCCTTGCGATCCGCACCAATTGGCGAAAGCCCGAGCACACGGGCCAAGGTCTCCGACACCGTGCGGAGATGGCAGGCTGGTGATGTGCATCAGGACGCCGGCGTGGCGACCCGACAGCACGTCGACGCCACTCATGGCGCTGCCCAGACGACCCCGCTGACTGCAGGGACGGAGAGATCCGCTCCGGTTACCTGGTTCGTGGAGGTGGATGGGAAGACCTCCGACCACGCCAGCCCCAAGTCGTCCGGAAGCGTAATGTGTGCGGGCTCGCTGCCCGCATTGAGGGCGACCAGGACGCGGTCGCCTTCAAACTCACGAAGGAACACCCACACGTCCTGCTCATCGTCGAGCAGCACGGTCTCGATCGTTCCTCGCCGAAGCGCCGGGTGCGCATGCCGCAGCGCCATCGCTCGTCGATAGAAGTCAAGATGGTCCGGCATGACGTGCATGTCGGGATCTGCATATGGCTGCAGATCTTCCCACAGCATTGGCTTGCGGTTGTTTGGATCGTCGCTTCCCCACATGCCGGCTTCATCGCCGTAGTACACCATGGGCGCTCCGACGTAGGCCATCTGCAGAAGCGCCGCCAGCCGGGCTTTCTCATAGGCCCAGGCTGGAGGCTTGTCCGCTCTATAGTCGTCGGCCTCTTGTTCACGGTTCTGAGCGTCGTAGGGTCGGTCCGGGTTGTAGACCTTGGATACCAGGCGGTCGGTGTCATGGCTGTCCAACAGGTTCTGCAGGACGTAGGTAGCGCTGTCCGGGTAGGCGAGACGAAGCCGGGCAAACTGTCGCTCGGCTTCAGATGCGGAGATCTTCCGCTCGTTACCCGTGATCCAGTCCAACGTGATCTCTGCAAACGGGTAGTTCATGACCGCGTCGAACGATCGTCCGTCCAGCCAGTGCTCGGCTCGGTCCCAGATTTCACCCACGATGTAGGCGTCCGGGTTGATCGACTTGACGAGTTTCCGCCACTCGATCCAGAACGGGAGGGGGACTTCGTTCGGGACGTCGAGCCGCCACCCATCGATGCCGTCGGACGGGTCTCCATCGCCGTCCGGATCCATCCATCTCCTTGTGACGTCCATGATGTGCTGCCGCGCTGAAGCGGCGGCGATGCCGTGCTCGTCGTTCTTGGCAAAGACGGGGAGTTCGCCAAAGCCCGCCCAGCCCTCGTAGTCAAATGGCTCCCAGGACTTCACCGAGAACCAATCTGCGTACTCCGATGCCTGGCCCTTTGCTTTCACATCCTGAAACGCCGGGTGGCGCGTGCCAACATGATTGAACACCCCGTCGATGATGACCCGGAACCCCATCGCCTTTGCTTCCCGGAGAAACGCAAGGAAGGCGCGGTCGCTGTCGGTCCACGTCCAAGTGGAGGCATCCGCCGGCTGTTCGGCCGATTCGGCGGCGGCGTAACTGAGCCCGCCGCCGTAGTACTCGTCAATGTGCACGAAACTGGTCGCGTTGTATTTGTGGTGGCTTTCGGACTGGAAGACAGGGTTCAGGTACAGCGCATTGACGCCGAGGTCCTTGAGATAGGCGAGCTTCTCCCGAAGCCCCGCGAGATCGCCACCGTACAGGCGAGCAAACACATACCAGTCGTAGAAGCCTTGTCCGTCTGTCCCTTCGCCTTGTGCCGGGGCGTACCAATCTGAATTCCAGACGCGACCGGGCTGTGGATCCGTGCTGGGGTCGCCATTGCGAAAGCGGTCGACCATGATCTGGTACCAGATGGCGTCTCTCGCCCAATCGGGGGTCTCAAGGTGCATTGAAGTCTCGCTGAATCTGTGAATGCGGGAGCTGCGTTGCGTCGCCGCGCCGTCGTGAATCATGAATGTGTAGCGATCGTCGCCGTGTGGGGCGGGCACCGTGACTTCCCACCACTGATACAGGCCATCGTCAAGTACAGGGCGGGCTGGCGTCGAGCCGACCCAGGGTTGGGCCAGTGACACGGCTTCCACATCCCCGGAGAGCGTACGCATGCGAAGCGTTCGCGAATCGGCGTCGCCTGAGGAGTCACTCCACTGCTCAGGGGCATGGCTTACCGCGGCGCCCTCGATCTGCTCATCACCTCGTCGGGCCATGGAGGGGTCGACATTGGCTGCGGCCCCCAGACGGAGCACGGAGTTGTTGCCGCCGTGGCCATCGTGTTCGCGGTCCGGATTGCGCGGGTCCGCCATCCAGATTCCATCGACGACAAACTTGTATCGCCGCAGACCGGGCTCAAGGGGGACGCTTGCCTGCCAGACGTCCCTGTGGCGGGCCATTGGCGTTGCAGCTGGATTCCAGCCATTGAAGTCACCGGCGAGGGTCACGACGGTTGCATTCGGGTGGCCCGCCAGAGTGAAGAGGCACATCCAATGCTCGCCGCGGTCGTTTGCAGCGACCGATGCTGGCAGTGTCGTTTGGGCAGCGGGGCCTGGCTGGACGACTGGCAGTGCCGGCGGCCATCCGCCGAGCGTGATCGAGAGCAACAGTGGTGCAATGGCCATGTGGGTCGGTAGGGTATCCGCGATGGCTTGCCCCACAGGAACCGAAACCGCGTGAACGCTGGAAGACACATTGGGGCCGCCGCCCGAGGGCTCCTTGCAGCCGTGGCCGTGCTTCTTGTGGTGTGGGCCTTCACGTGGGTGGCGGCTCGCGTATTCCGTGACGCGGGTGGAGATCGCACTGTCCTTCGCGTGATGCACTGGAGCGGCGGCGGCGGTCAGCAGGAAGACGACATTGTTGAGGCCTCGCTCAAGGCATTCGAACAGACCCATCCAGGAGTGGTCGTACAACGCATCAACCCGGGCGACTCGGGGCAGTTCTTCACCAAGCTCCAGACGATGATGGCGGCGGGCGAGCCGCCCGACGTCTTCTACATGGACTATGCGCGGCTGCCGGTGTTTGTACGCGAGGGGCAACTTTCGGACATCGAGGCGGCCGCGTCCTCTGGGGGCGAACTGGATCTGGGCGACTTTTACGAGCCGGCGGTCGACGCCTTCCGGTGGGACGGCGAACGGACGGGCGTCGGCCCGCTTTGGGGTGTGCCGAAGGACTTCACTACGGTCGGCTTCTACATCAATCTTGATCTGCTCAAGCGGGCGGGCATGAAGCGGCCACCTGCGAACTGGACGTGGGACGACTTCATTGCCGCGGCGAGAGCCATCGGTCAACTCGACGGCGTATCCGGCGCGGAGGTGGTGACGTGGCCCTTTGTACTCCGCTCCATCCTCTGGACGGAAGGGGTGGATGTCGTCGGCAAAGACTGGACAGATCTTCGGGTGACCGAACCGCAAGTGCGCGAAGTCCTGAAGAGGCTTCGCGCCTGGCGGTACAACGAGCACAACGCGTTGGTGTCCGCTGAAGCGGAGGGCATCGACCCTTCGTCTCTGTTCTTGACGGGCCGCATTGGCATGGTCGGCCCGTTCGGCAGGTGGGTTGTGCCGTCCTTTCGCACCATCCCGCCGAGCGGAGAAGAAGGTGGTTTCAAGTGGGACTACCTCCCGCTGCCGCGAGGTCGCGAGCACGCCAACGTCATCGCCACCGTCGGGTGGTCGATGGCGGCCGAGTCTGCCCACCCCGATGAAGCACTTCAACTGTTGCAATGGCTCGTGTCGGAGGACGTGCAGGCGGAGCAGTCCCGCCTCGGCCTGGCCATTCCGACGCGGCGGAGCGTCGCCGAGTCGGACGCCTTCGTCAATCCGAGCGTGCCTCCTGCGAATGACCGGGCATTCCTTGACGACGTGGCCGTTGCCCGTGTCCCACACTGGCCGGCCGACCCCGCCTTCGCTGACCAGTTCGATCGCCGGCTCAATAAGACGCTTCGCGGCGGCCACGACGTGGATACCGCGACCGATGAGCTGGATCTCTGGTGGCGAAACCGCCTGGAGTCACCGCTTACGATCGGCTCGTTTGCGCCGATGCCGTGGTGGTGGATCTGGAGTGTTCTGCTTGTGGTGCTGGGGATTGCCATTGCTGCGTTGGCTTTGGGAGCGCGGCGTGGAACACGGGACCGCTCTGCAAAGCGAGAGGAACGCGCCGGATGGCTGCTCGCCTCACCCTGGATGTTCGGGTTCGCGTTGTTCCTTGCAGTGCCAATTGTGCTCTCACTGCTCTTGTCGTTCACGCGGTGGGGCGGAATCGGCCCGGTCGAAACGGCGGAATATGTGGGCGTCGCCAACTACGCCCGCATGCTTACGGAAGACGACACGTTTCGGCGGAGCCTCTGGGTCACGGTGTGGTACGCGCTTCTGGCGGTTCCGACGGGGCAGGTGTTCGCGCTCGTGGCCGCGCTTCTGCTGAACATGAAGGTGCGAGGCGTGGGTCTGTATCGGGCGGCGTGGTACCTGCCGAGCGTCCTCGCAGGCGTTGGCATCGCCGTCTTGTGGCAATGGGTCTTCAAGAGTGAAGGTGGCTTGATGAACACAGCACTCGAGCCGCTGCTGCGGCCGTTCGGCATGGAGCCACCGGATTGGTTCACCAACGACGCGACCACGTGGGGTGTTCCAGCCTTCGCCATCATGAACTTCTGGATCGTCGGTGGCAGCATGCTCGTGTATCTCGCGGGTCTACGAAACATTCCGGCCGAGCAGTATGAAGCGGCCGCCATCGACGGCGCCCGTGGCTGGCGGCGGTTTCGCAGTGTCACGCTACCGATGCTCTCTCCGGTCATCTTGTTCAACGTGATCATGGCGATCATCGGATCGTTCCAGGTGTTCACGCAGGCGTTCGTGATGACTTCAGGTGGGCCGGGCGATGACACACGTTTCTATGTGCTGTACCTCTACAACCTCGCCTTCGACATCTACGAAATGGGCTACGCGTCGGCGCTGGCCTGGGTGCTGCTGCTGGTCGTGCTCGGCCTGACCGCATTGACGCTGCGGTTCGGCGGCCGGAAGGTCTACTACGAGGGCATGGCATGAGGCCGCGGCCACTGGCAGCCCTGCTCCGGCACGTTCCGCTTCTGATTGGGGCGGCGCTCATGCTGTTCCCGTTGTGGTGGATGCTCGTCGTGAGTCTGGAAACTGAGCAGCGTGCGGGCATGGCCATGGTCGCGGGCGATGTGCTCAACGTCTGGCCCGAAGATCCCCAGTGGCACAATTACACGGATGCGATGCGGGATGTGGGATCGACGCCCTGGATCACGTTCCTCGACGCGCTGGCGAACTCGATCGTGGTCACCGTATCGGTCATCGTCGGCACGGTGCTCTCGTGCAGCCTCGTCGGCTTTGCGTTTGCCCGAATCCGCTTCCGCGGACGCGGCGGCATGTTTCTGCTGATGCTTGCCACGATGATGCTCCCGGCGCAGGTCACGATGATTCCGCTCTTCCTGCTCTTTCGATCGCTCGGTTGGGTGGACACGCTGCTTCCGCTCATCGTGCCGGCCTTCTTTGGAAGCGCGTTCAACATCTTCCTGTACAGGCAGTTCATCGCCGGTATTCCAGAGGCGCTCCTGGAGGCGGGTCGGATGGACGGCTTGGGATGGCTGGGTATCTGGTGGCGCATCGTCCTGCCACTTTGCAGGCCTGTGACCGCGATCGTGGCTGTGTTTTCGTTCATTTACACATGGAACGACTTCATGAGCCCGCTGATCTACTTGCACAGTGAGTCGAATCAGACGCTCGCCATCGCGCTCAATTCATTTAGAACGCAGTTTGCCGGGTTGGAAGACGTCCACCTCTTGATGGCCTTGAGTGTGGTGACGATGATCCCCTGCATCCTGCTCTTTCTCGCGGCTCAGAAGCAGTTCATCGAAGGTCTTGGAAGCGGGGCGGTCAAGGGATAGGCATGGCAGAGGTCAGACTCGACAGTGTGACGAAGGTGTTTGCGGGCGACGTGGTGGCTGTGGCCTCATGCAACCTGAGCATCCCGGATGGCCAGTTCACCGTTCTTGTCGGGCCGAGTGGATGCGGCAAGAGCACGACGCTCCGAATGATTGCCGGGCTCGAGGCGCCGACGGATGGCACCATTCACATTGGCGACCGGGTCGTCAATGACGTGCAGCCACGCGACCGAAATGTCGCCATGGTCTTTCAGAACTATGCGCTGTACCCGCACATGAGCGTTGAGCGAAATCTGCGCTTTCCGCTGGAACGTCGAAGGGCGACAAGCTTCTGGAAGTCGCTTGTGTCGGGGGGGGAACGAATCCGTCGGGCGACGGAGACGGCGGCCATTGCGGCGCGTGTTGCCGAGGCCGCAAGCCAACTTGAGATCGACGGCTATCTGCACAGGTTGCCCCGGGAACTCAGCGGTGGCCAGCGGCAGCGGGTTGCCCTTGGTCGCGCGCTGGTCCGCGATCCGCAGGTGTTTCTGCTCGATGAGCCGCTGAGCAATCTTGATGCGCGGCTTCGGCTGGCAATGCGGACTGAACTCAGGCAACTGCACAAGCGATTGGGCGCCACCATGATTCACGTGACGCACGATCAGGAAGAGGCGATGACGCTCGGCGACGTGCTCGTCGTCATGAAGGATGGCGTGATCCACCAGGTGGGCTCGCCCGCGGAGATTTATGAGCGACCGGCCGACCGCTTTGTCGCTTCGTTCGTAGGCACGCCGCCAATGAACCTGATTGAAGGGTCGTTTCAGGGTGGCGTGTTCCGCTCGACTTCTGGGGGCGTGCTGCCTGCGCCCACGCAAGGAGACGGCGAGGCTGTGCTGGGTGTCAGGCCCGAGGCGATCCGCGTGTCGGCGAGTCCAGGAGGCGGGGCACAGGTGATCACCATCGAGCGTCTTGGCGACCGAATGGATGCTCTTCTTGACGTTGGCGGTGTGCGAATGACCGCCAGAACCGAGCCGATGGAGCTCGATGAGGGCGATACATGTGCGGTCGAGTTCGCGGATGCAGGTCTGCATGTGTTCGACGCCGGCGAGCAGGGGCTCCGGCGGGAGAACTGAGACGGGGAGGTGTGCGATGGCAATGGGGTGGACCGTGGTGTGTGACTCCTGTGGCTTGAGCTTCGAGGCATGGGATGACGGCAACCCGTGGGTGTGGTCCCATGCCGAGTTGAAGTGTGATGCGTCGGGCCAACTGAAGCCCACGAAGAAGTACGTGTATCACCCCTCGCCTGAGTCATACGGACCCATCGATGGGAACGACGTAGAACATGTGTGCCTCGATTGCGGCAGGGTGCACAGATACGACGTCTTTGAGGTCGAGCGTGAGGGACGCGACCGACCTCAATGTGTCAAATGTGGCGGAGACCATGTGTACAACGTCTGCCACCTCGGCGGGAAGAAATGCACAAAGTGTGATGGGGGCACGTTTCGCGACGACTTCGATTGCGTGTGCATTTCCTGAGAGGGGAATCACCCCAGAATCGTCGCCACCACGGCCTGCGAGTGAATGAGATTCGTCCCTGCAATCGGGCCAAACTCTCCCGCGGCGAAGAACCCGGCGGTTGGCGGTTCCCCGAGCCGCTCTCGCACAATGGCCGTGTCGTGCCCGATGTGTTCGAAGAGCCGCTGCCCGCGGCCGTTGCAGGTGACGAGCAGCGTCGCCAGCGGCGGGTCGTGCACCTGCTGTCCGTCCAGAAGCAGTTGCAGATCCTCGTGCGCGGCTTGCGCGTCCCGCAGATGCACTTGAATGGTCTGCCCGAGTCGGGGCAGCTCGCCAATCGCCATGGCGCCTTTGTCTTCGTCAACGCCCAGTACGTTGCGAACAACGAAGTCTCCTCGGCCCAATCGCTTCTTGCCAGCATCAATGGCGCGGCCGATCAGGAGTCCTCCTGAAAGGAGTTCCCGTTCGCTGTCGGGCAGATCGCCGAGCAGCTCGCGAACCGTTTCGAGCGCTGTCCGGCCTCCAAGTCGCGTGATGACATTCCCGTCACATCCTGTCACGACGACTGGTTGCCCGACAGGCTTGCACCCCTGGCTGACAATGGTGCGAACGTCTATATCGCCGGAGAGGGTGATGCCAATCGCGCCGGCATCCTGAACGACGTCATCGAGAATGAGCCGGTTGCATGTGGGCTGCGACGCTCCGGACAGGAGACCACCGGTCACTGCGATCGGATGTCCTCCGCCGACGCAACTACCGATGGCCGGCAGCATTCGGGTTGACGGTGTGCTGAAGGGGTCGGCGAGCACGATGACGCACTTCGTGTCGTTTGCCGCGTCGATTCGGGCGGCGAGCGCATCCGGTTGGGAGAGGGGGAGTGGATCCCAGGACGCGGTCCGCCAACTGGTCAGTTTGACATGCCGCTGCCGCCCGATCCGGATCGCCATCGCTGACATCCCGGCGACCCCCTCGAGTTCTCTGCCGTCGCCGAGCACCGACTCGGTCGTGGCGCCTAGAAAGTGACCGGGGACGAGCATCCGGCGGAGGTCGTCACAGGCCTGTGGCAATGCGGCCACATGGTGAAAGCTCGCAAAGAGCATGACGAGGTCTGGACTTCGTCCGTTGAGCGCGTCATGGAGTGCACCAGCAACCTCGTCTGCAGCAGTCCGCGTGTCGTGATGCTCGCTGGTCGCGGATGCCGCAATGCGGTTCTCATCCTCAAACTGTCGCTTGGTACTTGTGATCACACGCTCGATGGTAGTGGTCCTGTGGTCCAATGCCCTACCATTCCGCCCGATGCAGCAAAGTCTTAGCTCAGATCTTCAGACGGCCGCGGCGTTCTGTGTGCAGCAGGGAATTGCGGCGCTGCGAACCCTGCAGTTTTCGGATGGGCACTGGTGTGGGTTGCTCCAGGGTGACTCGATCCTCGAGAGTGAGTACCTGCTGATGAAGTTCATCCTCGGCCAAGAGGATGCGCCAATGCGGGATGGTTCCGGCCGGGAGGCGTTGGAGCGCATTGCTGATGGTCTACGCAGGCAGCAGCGTCCCGATGGCACGTGGGGCCAGTATCCCGGCGCAGACATGGATCTCAGCGCCACCGTCAAGGGCTACTTTGCGCTCAAACTGATGGGAGATGCGGCGGACGCGCCGCACATGCGGCGAGCACGCGAGGCCGTTCGGGTGGCCGGCGGGGCCGAGCAGGTCAACACATTCAGCAACTTCTACCTGGCGTGCCTCGGTCAGGTGTCATGGAACGCCGTACCGGCGATTCCGCCTGAGATCATCTTCCTTCCGAGGTGGTTCTACTTCCATCTCACCAAGGTGAGCGCGTGGACGCGGACCATGATTCTGCCGCTTTCTCTCGTGACCACGCTTCGTCCGACACGAGTTTTGCCGAAGGATTACGGCATCGACGAGTTGTATGTTGACGAGCGGTCGCGGAATAGACTCGGTCAAACGGTTGAGGCGCCGTGGTTCTGGCGGGTGTTCTTCGGAGGCGTAGATCGTGCGCTCAAACTACTTCACCACGTCGGCGGAACGCCCGTCCGGGGGTTGGCGAAGAAGCGTTGCCTGGAGTGGATCCTGCGGCGGTCGAGTCAGGACGGCGAGGCCGCGACCGATGGACTGGGCGCGATCTTCCCACCGATGGTCTACATCCAGATTGCGCTGCATGCACTTGGTTGGAAGCGGTCAGACCCTATCGTTCGCCGCGCCGAGAAGGACCTCGACGACTTCTTCGTCGCCAAGTCCGACGAGCATGGCGAGTACACCATGATCCAGCCCTGCTTCAGCCCGGTCTGGGACACGGGATACGCCTTGTACGCGCTCACCGAGTGCGGGCTTGGGGCAGGCGATCCGAGCGTGGACGCTGCTTCGCAGTGGCTGCTCGACAAGGAGTGCACCTTCCGCGGCGACTGGGCGGACGCCGTCACACTCCCGGCCGACGCGAGCGGCTGGTACTTCGAATACCACAACGCCTGGTACCCCGACGTGGATGACACGGCGCAGGTAGCCATGGCATTGCACCGAACGGGTGATCCCAAGGCTGGCGCGGCGGGAGCGCGGGGTGTCAGGTGGCTCCTTGCGATGCAGAATGACGACGGGGGTTGGGCGGCCTTTGACCGTACGAAACACCGGCAAATCCTGGAGTACATCCCGTTTGCGGATCACAATGCAATGCAGGATCCATCGTGCCCCGACATCACCGGTCGGATTCTGGAGTGTCTGGCGTGGCACGGATACGCAATCAGAGACGACGTTGTGCGGCGAGCGATTGGCTACATCAGATCCTGCCAGACCGAGGAGGGCGCGTGGATCGGCCGGTGGGGCGTCAACTACCTGTACGGAACCTGGCAGGCGCTGCTCGGGCCGCTCCGGTGTGGCGTCGACCCCACGGAGGCATGGGTGCAGCGGGCGGGCGAGTGGGTCAAGTCGTGCCAGCAGGCCGATGGTTCGTTCGGAGAGACTGCTGACTCGTACCTTGATCCATCCCTCAAGGGTCGCGGCCCAAGTACGGCGAGCCAGTCGGCGTGGGCGGCCATGACGCTTCTAGAGATCTTCGGTCCGAATGATGCGTGCGCCCAACGGGCGATTCAATGGCTGTGCGACACACAGTTGTCGGAAGACGCAGCTGCGGACGAGGGTCGCAACCCCGACGGCGACCCTGCAGGGTCCTGGTGCGAGACCGAATACACTGGTACGGGCTTTCCTCGCGTCTTCTATCTCAGGTACCACATGTATCGGTTGTACTTTCCGTTGATGGCTGTTGCGCGATGGCGGAGCTGTCAGGACGCCGGATAAATCCACCATGTACGATTTGTGGCTTTTTTTCGGCGGATCCACCGCCCACCTTTCGCGTATGTGGCTGAGGCATCGCTTTGGGCGGACCGCCGGGGGCGCAGCAAGGGAGTGTGAACCATGGTGTACTTCTGGAACTACCTGGGAGTGGCAGGTATCGGCATGTTGATTGCCCTTGGATCTGTCCAAGCAGGGACCATCAATGTCCCCGACGACTATGAAACGCTGCAGGACGCGGTGGACTCGGCTTCGTCGGGTGATGTCATCATGGTCGATCCTGGCGTCTACACCGGCACGGGGGACTATGTGGTTGATCTGCGAGGGAAAGCGCTCACGCTTCAGGCGACCGGTGCCGTGGCCGACACTGTCATCCATGGCGAGGGCGAGCGACGGTGCCTGTACTGCCGCGAGAACGGCGTCGATGAGTTGACGGTTCGTGGTTTTACAATCACCGGAGGCGCCGCGACATCTGGAGCTGGATGCCCCATAGTCGACAGCTCGTTTGTATTGATTGAAGACTGTGTGATTCAGGGCAATGCTGCGAGCGACTCGGGAGGCGGTGTGTACATCGAGTCCGCTGCTCCTACGCTGCGGAACTGCACGATCAAGAACAACTCCGCCGAGGCTCATGGAGGAGGGATTCGGTGCATCAATGAAGCACATGCATTGGTGGAGAGTTGCCTGATCTAGTCAAACAGCGCCCGCTATGGCGGCGGCATGCGAATCTGCTGTGCGTCCGATCCGGCATTGGTGGGATGTACGATTCGAGACAACACGGCGGATGTCCAAGGCGGTGGCATCGAGGTGTATTGGTTCAGCAGTCCAGTGATCGAGGCTTGCCATGTATTGAACAACATCGCTTTGATTCGAGGAGGTGGTGTCATGGCGTGGACTGGCGGGGCTCCAGAGTTTCGGGACACAGTCTTTTCCGACAACGACGCGCTTGAAAGCGGGGGCGCACTACACATTCAGCAGTCAAGCGTGTCGCTCTATGACTGTTCCCTGCAGGGAAACTCAGCCGTACATGCAGGTGGCGGAGTTTCGCTCGATAGTTCTGATGCGGTCCTGAATCAGTGCGTCGTCCGAGACAATGCCGCAGGCGCATCAGGAGGTGGCGTGTTCATCAACTCGGCGAGTAGTGCAGCGTTGGCGAACACCACGGTTTGTTTCAACATCGAGGACCAAATCGCAGGGGTGTGGTCGGACGAGGGGGGGAACTCCGTCGACTGTCCGGAGTGCGACGCTGACTTTACAGGGCCTGAAGGGATGGCGGACAGCGTCGTTGGTACCGATGATCTACTCGGTCTGATCTCTGCATGGGGATCCAGTGATTCAGACGCCGATGTTGATGGGAATGGCGTGGTGTCTACGAATGACCTTCTGCTGCTGATCGCTGCGTGGGGACCGTGTGAGTAGGCGGACAGTCTTTGGGATTCGGAGTTGAGACCTGCCCGCAGGTGATTCTGCGCGATCTGCTAGAAAGGTGCGGGGGATTCGAACCGCTGTGTGAGCCCGCTCCCCGGATGCATGAGCGAGAGCATGGTGGCGTGCAGGCACAGCCTGTTTGCCATGGCCTGCCCCTCCGGCGGCGCGTAGAGGTCGTCCCCGAGAATTGGGTGGCCGATGTGCTGGAGGTGCAGCCGGAGCTGATGGGATCTGCCTGTACGCGGCGTGAGTCTGAGCCGTGTGCGGTCACCGCAGCGGTCCAACACACGCCACTCGGTGACCGATGGCTTTCCTTGCGCGTGATCGACACATTGCAGCGGCGGACGCTCCATGTCCTTGCGAATCGGGACGTCGATGACGCCTTCGTCTTCATCCAGCAGGCCCATCACAACTGCCTCGTACCGCTTTTCGACGCGTCGATCCTGAAACTGAATGCTGAGGCTGCGGTGCGTTTCGGCGTCGCGGGCAAGCACGATGACGCCCGAAGTGTCTCGGTCAAGCCGATGTACGATTCGAGCGCCAGGAAATGCCTCCGCCGCTCTTGACGCCAGGCAGTCCGCCTTCTCGGGTCCGATGCCCGGAACCGAGAGCATCGGGACTGGCTTGTCAAAGACCACGATGGCTTCGTCCACATGCAGGACTGAGGGAAGGCCCGGTGGGGGGTCTGGATGTTCGCGGTCGCTGGACATGTGGGAGCGGTATCGTACGTGGCTCCATGGGACGACGTTCCGCCATCCTGCTCCTCCTCCTGCCGGTTGTGGTCGCGGGGTGCGAAACGCGCCGCATTGAGTACCGCAAGCGGCCCGCGTGGGTTCGATCGATGAGCAAGGACGCGCCCGCTTCGACGATCACCGAGGACGGAACGGAGATTCGTTGGATCGACGACCGGTCCGGAGAACTCCAGGGCTTCGAGCAACAGATTGGCGGAGAGCAGGTGCTGATCCGGGTCGACAACGAGGACGGCACCGTCGAGCTCAGGAACGTGGTGCCCATGCACCTCGTCGTCAATCTGCTGGAGTGCATGCGTCGAGGTGAGTATCGGGTGATGTACGAGCAACTCATTTCTTCCGAGCAGCACGCGTGGTATGAGTCCCGCGGCGAGTCCGGGTTTGACGAGTTTCACTCGTGGTTCCAGCGCAATCGCAAGGACATCGGATCCATGCTCAATCGCATGCAGGCCGGCAAGGTCTACGGCGAGGTGACTATCACGACGGGGGAGCGATC
>CAZMPA010000019.1:0-5254 GCA_964567915.1 uncultured Isosphaeraceae bacterium
AGTCCGGAACGTTCAGTTTGAACTCGTCGAATGGAAACAGAAGCTCGGCATACATCGCATCAATGTGATGACGCCCGTTGTCCCAGCAGCCCTTCAGGACCTCGAAGTAAAGATCGTCGATCACGGTGTCGATGTCACTGCTCACCCGCGGACGGTCGTAACACCAGAGCGCCACCACGCAGGCACCGTTTCCGACACGCCTTGCCTCGGCTGCAAACGCATCCATGTCGAACCAGTGCGCCGCCTGCCCCGCCGCAATGAGGTCCACGCTCGCGTCAGACAGCGATGCCGACGACGCATCGCCCACTTCGAACCGAACTCCATCGAGCTGCGGCGCTCGCCCGATCGCAGCTTCGGCGGGATCCGTCGCAAGGACTGACTCAAAGTGCGGCGACAGGACCGCCGTCACCTGACCACTGCCACACCCTGGCTCCCACGCCGCTACCCGGCGTTCGCACGTCGCGGCCACCGCCGCAGCCAACTCGGGAGGACACATCGGGCGGCACCGCGCGTACCCCTCTGCAACGCGATCAAATCTTCGGTCAATCGAATCGGTCACGCCAGCACCTCCTCAGAAAGCCATCGATGCATCGCCGCAAGGGACGAGAACACGGGCTCGTCGTCCGAGGTGTGTTCGGAAATGTTCCGCCCCTGATCGCCCTCGAGCTCGACGCCAATGAATCTGACGCCAGCGGCTCGGGCCGCGTCCCTGTCAAAAGTCGTGTCACCCACCATCCACGCACGACCACCACCAAGCGCCTCGACCGCCTCGTGAAGGGGGGACGGGTCAGGCTTGAGCGGACGATCGGCTTCGGCTCCGATGACCACCTCAGCTGGTAGACGTAACGCCTCGATGATCTGCCTGGCAAACCCCGTCGGCTTGTTGGTCACCACCGCAACTCGCACGCCCGCGGTTGGAAGCCAGGTCATCAGTTCGGGCGCGCCGACAAACGGGCGGGTCTCGCGGGTGCAGCATGTCTTGTAGTGCCGCCGAAATGACCGTATTGCCTCTGCATGTTCGCCGGGCTCGCCGCCCTCGTCGGCGCCATCGGTCAAGACTCGATGCATCAGAACGGACAGCCCACGCCCAACCCAACTCCGAATGATCTGGACATCCCGGGGCGGGCGACCACGCTCGCTGAGCATCAGATTGACGGCCCCAGCGATGTCGGGCACAGAGTCGATGAGTGTGCCATCGAGATCAAAGAGCATCAGATCGGGGCGATCGGTCACGGTTCGCCTCCAACGGTTGCGAAACTGCCCGGGTTCGCTCCCGCCTGCATCGCTGGATGCCGCACGACGGCCTGTACCAGCACCAACGTCATCGCGGCAGCGCACCCAAGGAACCATGGACCCGGTTCACCGCCCACGATCGGTGCCGCCACACCAAAGAGCGTGGCCGACGCGGTCATCGCCAGATAGGTAGCAAAGTTCGCCGTCCCGACCGTTCGGGCGCGAAACGTGGGAACCGGCAAGTGTTGGAGCATGGCAAGGACCGGCAGGACATAGAAGCCCGCGAACACGCCACACGCGACAAGCAACACCAGCACGCGGATGTACTGCGGATCCAACACACCAAGCAGAATGAACGTCACCGCCATGCCGGCAGCGCCAACCGGGATGAACCCCGCTCGAATGCGATCGCCCGATCCAAGCCCCGCCACCAGACCGCCAATGCCGATGCCGACGCCCGGCGCCGCCAGCATGGCGCCAGCCGCCGCATCAGACAGGTCCATCCTGTCCCTCCACAAGGGGACGATGGTGATGACGAGCGAGCCGACCGCATAGAACCAGCACCACGCGGCCGTGGCTCGAATGAGCGGAGTACCTCGCATGCGCTTGAGCACGCGCACATGCGCCGTAAATGTACGTGGTGACACTCGAAGTGATGGGTCAGCTGCGCGACCATTGGGTATGAACAGGCTGCTCACCAGGCTCACGGCCGCGACGACAACCATGGTGAGGCCAAGGGAGACTGGACCAATCTCCAACAGCAACCCGGCCGCAGCCACACCCAGAATGATCGCCATGTTGGTCAGCATGCTCAGTACACCATTGGCCCGGCTGAGATTCCGGTCCGACACGAGCTCGGGAACCGACCCGTACTTGGCCGGGCTGAAGAACGCGCTCTGCGCCGCAAGCAACACGAAGAACGCGCACGTCAGCGGCAGGCTCTTCAATGCGAACGCGGCTGTCACACCAGCCGCGAGCGCAATCTCGACAACTCGCGTCCACACAATGATGCGACGCTTCGGATACCGGTCCGCCACCTGGCCCGACACGCCGAGAAGCAGGATGAACGGGAGGTACAGCATGGTGGTCACCCACCCCGTGCCCCCAGCGCCCAAGCTGCCGCCCCACATGCCGCCCTGCACCACGCTCAGGAGCAAGGCCCCTCGCAGCAGGTTGTCGTTGATCGCGCCGCAGCTCATGGTCACCAGAAGGGCCACAAAGCCGCAAATTGGCCGCCCCCCGCCCTGTTTGCCATCAGCGCTCATGCGGCGGCAGGATAGAGCCCGCCCGCATAACCTGAACCCCCGGAGGCAGCCGGGCACACATTTCCAGATTTCATGCTGGAGTCGAGCGGTCTGATATGAGACGATCGAAGCCCATCAGGGGCCACGACCGCCCCGCAACAACCGAAGGAGATGTCCATGACCGACATCGATCGCCGCTTCGTGCCGACACAGGACCCCAGCGTTCCTCGAACGCGGGCAGTCGAGGTCCTCCCCACAGATCGGCCCGGCCAAACCAGCACGCCCAACACCCCCGCCCGTTCCAGCCGCCGCATGCCCGACATCTACGTCGCAGCGTTTCGCCGCCGCACGGCCACGCTTCCCAAGCCGCTCCGCGGGCGGATTCACCGCTGCCGCGCCGTGTTGATTCGATCACGGCCCACCATTGCGATCGACGGACGCATGATCCCCGCCGCCGTCGAGACCATCTTTGAGCAGGCACGCCCGGGACTGTGGCTGTTTCGCTCTCAACTCATCGAGATCGATGGCCGCGCGAGCTCAGCCGAAAAACTCGCCGTGTCGGGATGGGCCCGTGACCGCAAAGAGCACTTTGAGTCTCCGGACGGACCACGGCTTGCGCCGGTGTATGACACGCTTGTCAGCGTGCTGGACTCCGGACGCGAAGGTCGTGATTACGTGCTCTTGAGCCGCGTGCCGGTCCTCAGCCACACCACGCGTCCAACCCCGGCCGCCTGAAGACGTCCTCTCCTCCGCCGTCGCAGCCTCGATATGGGCCTGGTGGGGCTCGAACCCACACGCCCCTTTCGGGGCTGCGGCTTTTAAGGCCGCTGCGTCTGCCAATTCCGCCACAGGCCCACCGCAGTGTACGGCACAGGTATGCTCTCTCGACTGTAAGGAGATCCTGATGCACCCAGCCACATTGATCGCAGCCGCCCTCATCGCGCCAGCCCCGGCGGGAATCACCCCCGACGCAGCCCCCACTGTCGCCGCCGACGCTGCACCCGTACTCAATGAGATGCTCGACTTCTACGCCGGCCTGCCTGGAGCATCTACAGTTGTCGCCCAACGCATGGACATCCCCGGCATGGGCGTCATGGAAAGCAAGACGGCCGTCGCGGTCATGAGGCCCAACCTCTTCTCGATCCGGCCCATCGATGAAGACTCCGCGAACCCGATGATGGGCGCGACCTCCCCCATCGTCGTCAGCAACGGCTCGACGCTCTGGCAGGCCATGCCGGATGCTGAGATGTGGTCGCAATCAACCCCGCCAGCTGATCTCGATGTCGAAGACATCGAGTTGATGCAAATGGTCGGCCCGTCCTCATTCGTCATCGACCTCTTGCAGCCCGACGCCAGGGAGTCGGTCATGGAGGAGTTTGATTCGGTCGAGTTGGCCGGTACCGACGGCGACAATCGACTCCTCAAGTTCATGACGGCCGGCAACGAAATGATGCCCGCGATTCCGATCATCCTGACGATCGGTCCGGCCAAGGCACCCTGGGTCCATCGCCTGGCTGTCCAGATTCCGGCCGAGCAGCAGATGCCCGGCATGCCCCCTGAAATGGGCTTTGACTTCGTCGACTGGAAGAAGCTCAGTGGAAGCGAGGAGGACACCGCTCTCTTTGCGTACACGCCGGACGCGAGTTGGAAAAAGGTCGACGACATGATGTCCGCGCTCATGGCGGACATGGGTGGCGGTATGGAAGAAGGACCCGGCGGCGGCGACCATGCCATGGTCGGCAAGCCTGCGCCGGACTTCACGCTCAAGGACCTCGCCGGCGACGATGTGTCGCTCGCGAGCCTGCGCGGCAAGACTGTCATTCTTGACTTCTGGGCCACCTGGTGCGGTCCGTGCCGCCAGGGTCTCCCCGTGCTGATGGATATCGCCAAGGACCGCGCCGGCGACGACGTCGTCCTCTGGGCGGTCGATCTGAGCGAGCCAAAGTCGAAGGTTGAGTCCTTCCTCGAGAAGAAGGGTTGGGCGTTGCCCGTCCTGCTCGACACCAAGGGCGCGATCGGTGCCAAGTACAAGGTGAGCGGCATTCCTCACACCGTTGTCATCGATCCCGAGGGCGTCGTCCGCGCGGTCGAGGTCGGCTTCGGCGGCAAGGAAGGCACGACGCGCACCATCAACGGCGTCATTGATGAAATCAAGGCGGGCGGCGCGACGGGAAGCTGAGCGTCAGGGACTGGACCGGGGCGCATCAATCGTGTCGAGCGGAAAGGTCTCTGAGGGCGCGTGCTGCGCTTCCATGAGTGTTGAGAGCCGCTCGACGATGTCGGGCCGCTGCTCAGCAAGGTCCGTCGCCTCCCCCGGGTCCGCCGCAAGGTCGAAGACCATCATCGTCGTATCGCCACGCTTCAGTCGAGTTCGAACGCCTTTCCACCGACCGTCTCGAACTGCCTGCTTGCCGTTGAGCTCTCGATACAGCGGCGTGACGCGGGCGGCCGGGTTGCGACCGCGGAGCACTGACAGCAGAGACGTCCCGTCCGTGCCAACTGGCAGCTCGGCGCCCACAGCTTCGCACATCGTCGGCAAGTGATCCTCAAACCCCGACGCGACGTCGGATGTCGCGCCCGGCTGCACGTGCCCCGGCCAACGCACGATCATCGGCACCCGCAGACCTCCTTCGAACACACTGCCCTTGAGGCCCCGAAGCGGCCCGTTGCTGTCGAAGAATGCGTGGTCGACGCCGCCCGCCCAGGTCGGCCCGTTGTCACTGGTGAAAACCACGATGGTGTCATCCGCGTGGCCGCCTCGCTCCAACGCGTCCAGG
>CAZMPA010000019.1:5264-8924 GCA_964567915.1 uncultured Isosphaeraceae bacterium
GCCGACCTCCGCATCAAGGCCGGCGACCATCGCCGCGTACGCGGCGCGAGGTCGCGGGTGTGGCACATATCCCTTCTGACCAAGGTATGGCGTCTCATCCCACTCCCGCGGAAATGCATCCAGCCGGTCCCACGGCGTCTGCAACGCGACGTGCGGCACCGGACTGGCGTAGTACAGCAGGAAGGGCGTCTCGCCCGATTGCGACGCTATCCACGCGGTGGCTTCATCACGCATCAGGTCCGGCGCAAAGGTCGCGGATTGATATCGCCGCTCGTACTCGGCCTCGTCATCAAGGGGGCCGTCGATCTTCTGGTGGGCGGAGAACCACGCATTGCCTTCGAGCGGCACCCTGTCGCCGTTTCGCCAGAGATGCGTCGGGTAGTAGTTGTGAGCCTTACGTTGACAGAGGTACCCGAACCAGTGGTCGAAGCCCTGCTTCGTCGGGTGACCCGGCGACTGCGGCCCGCCGAGCCCCCACTTGCCAACGCCGCATGTGTTGTAACCCTGCCCCTGAAGCACCTCGGCGAGCGTGACTTCCTCTGCTGGCAATGGAAACTGCCCCTCGGGCTCGTGCTCGCCCCAGCCCCCGTTCTCCCAGTTGTCGCGGACGGCTGCGTGGCCCGGGTGCTTGCCGGTCAGCAGTACGCACCGGGAGGGCGCGCAGACCGGGCTGCCCGACCAGTGGCTGGTCAGCCGCATGCCCTCGCTGGCCAGGCGGTCAATATTGGGCGTCGGAATCTTGTCCTGTCCCTGGCACCCAATCTCGCCCCAGCCGAGATCATCAGCGAGGATCAGAACGATGTTGGGGGACCGGGGGGTGGCCGGGTCCGCGGGATCGGTCGCCCCGCTCGCGAGCGGAAGCGTCATGAGAACGGTGTGGAGCAGCATGCACTCACCATATGGGAGCCACTCAGCCTGCTCCAGCGCACCCGGATTGCAGCCCATATTCGGCATCCCGGTGATGTCACACGCCGCACGAGCCGACCTGAATGGCGTCCACCTCCGGTTTCGCCCCCGAAACTGCTTGTGTCCCCCTCGGAAGGACCTATTCTGGAGGGACTCAAGGCCGCCGCCTGGGGGCGGGAGGCGGCGGGGCGGGAGGCGGCCAACGCAGGGTTCAAGAGAGGAGCCCCCCGTGTTCAACATACGTCTTCGAACCACCACGCTCGTGGCGGTGGCTGTGGTCTCCGGGTTTGCGTCCGCCGGCACCATTGGCCCCGACGTCGTCGCCTTCTATGTGGCCAACGACATCCAGTATCACGGATCGTCTGGCGGTATCGGTGGCTATGCCATCGGTACGACATCGTGCAACTACGGCGATGCAGAGGCCGACTGGTACTCCGGAACGAACAACACACCGCTCATCGGCCAGAACGCGTTCCGCCTCAAGGATGGACGATTCGAGCAGATCGGCATGTCCTGGCTCAAGCACTCCTTCTGCGCACTGAGCGAAGGCGGCTGCGGCGACTGCCAGCCCACTGACTGCTCGACGCTCGGGATCGGCTGCGCCGACACGTATTCGTCCGGACTCAACTCCAACCCGAGTGGGCCACGCAGCGACGTCAACGCCTATAGCGGCTACTACGACTATCCGTTCAACGTCTCAAGCAGCGGCCCCTCGTCGCTTCGCGGAAATCTGCAGATCCACAATTCGGATGTCGATCCAGCACTCAACCCTGGCGCGCGGTACTTCTTCGAGGGCTACTACATGAGCTCCGACGACGCCGCCATCGGCAACCATGCCAACAACGCCTCGTGGCGTGAGGTGGTGTTCTCAAGCATCTCCAGTGTCAGCTCAATCGGAGGCACCGAGGTGGAGGAACAGGCGATTCGCAAGTGGGCCACCGAGGACCCAAGCGTCGACCTCAATGAGGCGCACGTCGCCGGTGACGGGTTCTTCCTCGTGGGCGCCAAAGTCACCGAACTCGGCGGCGGCAACTGGCACTACGAGTACGCGGTCTACAACCACAATTGCGACGCGAGCGGCGGTTCGTTCACTGTTCCGCTGCCGAGCGGCGCCACCGCCACCAACATCGGCTTTCACGACGTGGATTACCACAGCGGCGAGGTGTACGACGGCACTGATTGGACTGCCACAGTCGCTCCGGGCTCTATCACCTGGGAAACGCAGAGCCACGCAGCCAACCCGAATGCCAACGCGCTGCGTTGGGCGACCATGTACAACTTCCGCTTCGACGCCAATGTTGAGCCAAGCACGGCCGATGTTGTGATTGGCACGTTCAAGCCTGGTGGCGCCGGGTCGAGCTCCGTATCCACGCTCGCGCCCCCTGCGGCGCCGATCGACCCCTGCGATCTGCCACTTGGATTCTGTCCAGAAGACATCGACGAGAACCACCTGGTGAATGTCGATGACATGCTTGCAGCGCTCGGATCCTTCGGCCAGTGCGGCGACGGGACCTTCCGGCCAGTCGGCGACGTCGACGGCAACTGCTGCGCCGACGTTGACGACCTCCTGTTGCTCATCGCAGCATGGGGCATGGACTGCACGCCGATCGGCGCCTGCTGCCTTGCTGACGGCGGATGCGATGAGATGTCACAGGCCGAGTGCGAGGCCATGGGCGGAGACTGGGGTGGCGACGACACCGCATGCGGCTCCGCGGGTTGTCCCGCGCCGGGCGCCTGCTGCGCCACCGACGGCTCCTGCCAGGAACTGATGCAGGATGACTGCGTCGTCTCAGGCGGCCTCTTCTACGGCGACGGCACGACGTGTGAGACTACGGACTGCCCGGTTGTTGGCGCGGGCGACGAATGCGACACCGCAATGATCGCGGTCATGGGTGGAAACGCCTTCGAGACAGACACCGCAACATCAAGCTCACCCGAGCCGGATGATTCACAGTGTTCCGGCACCTATCTCGACTGGTCTGGCAGCCAGGACATCTGGTTCGCCTTCACGCCGGACTCGAGCGGGCAACTGCACTTCACGACGTGTGACGGATCCAGTTACGACACGTCCATGGTGATCTACGAGGACTCCTGCGACAACCAGATCGCGTGCAACGGCGACGCCGATGGCGGCAGCAATTGTCAGTCCTACTACTCGGCCATTGATCTGAGTGTGTCGGAAGGCTCTGTCTACTACATCCGCATCGGCGGCTGGCAGGGCGAGACTGGCTCGGGCACGTTGACGATCGAGTAGCTCAGACCCAACCCCTCATTCAGGCCCCCGAACCTCCATGAGTTCGGGGGCCTGTCAGTTGTGGGCGGCGGCTCTACCCTGTGGACATCTCTTCAGCACAAGGACGCCGACCGTGCTCACGACGACGCTACTGCTCACCACCCTCGCCGCGACGCCACTTTCGCCTTCCTCCATGCACATCACGGACGACGCCCGATCGGCCTGGCGACGACCTGTCCACACCGACGCACTCGAGGCCTGGATCGTCTCCGGCCGACCGATGACCTCCAAGATGATGGGCGCGCCGCACTGGAACGACGCCGCGGCGGCCGACGATGGGTCGGTGGAGATACCTCGCGGTGGCTGGGGCCTCTTTGTGTTCGAGTCTGACCGTGAGACGCCTGCCCTGCTGGACGCCCGGGGCATGGGCGAGGCGTGGATCAACGGTCTTCCCCGCGGCGGCGATGTGTACGCCACCGGTCGCACCCGGCTCCCGTTCCTGTTGAAGAAGGGCCGCAACC
>CAZMPA010000019.1:8934-17583 GCA_964567915.1 uncultured Isosphaeraceae bacterium
ACGAAGTCCTGCTTCGATCCGGCCGCGGGAATCCGGCGCCCGTGGTCCGCCCGGCCGACCTGCTCGCGCGTGAAGAGGCTGCCCCAGGTGCGCCCCGAGTCGCGCTGCTGGGATCGCAGGATCGCACCCTCCCGGACGCCGTCGCCGGTGAACCGCTCGACGCATCTGGCGCGGTCCTCATCTACAACGTCAACTCCACGCCACTGGTCGGATCGCATCTGTCCGCAACCATCGCTGGCCAGTCCACCATCAGTCCCGTCCCAGCCATTCCGGCTCTCAGCTTCCTGAAGGTGCCGGTACGGCTGCGTGGGCCAGCAGCAGAGGCCGGTGCGATCCATTGCGTCCTGTCGTTACAGGACGCGAGCGGCGCAACGCTCGACTCCGACACCTTCGATCTGCGGTCCCGATCCGCCAAACAATGGCGGAAGAACACGTTCATCAGCGGTATCGACGGAAGTGTGCAGTATTACGGATTCGTCCCGCCGGTTGGCGATCGTGAGGATCTTCCGGGGACCGTGTTATCCCTGCACGGCGCCTCGGTCAAAGGAGGCAGGCAGGCCTCCTGCTATCAACCCCGCGACTGGTGCATGCTGGTCGCCCCGACGAACCGACGACCATTCGGGTTCGACTGGGAGGAATGGGGCCGCCTTGACGCACTGGAAGCAATGGCCGATGCGCAGGCACAATTCCCAAACGACCCGTCCCGCGCCTGGCTGACGGGACACTCGATGGGCGGACACGGCACGTGGAACATCGGGCTGACGGTTCCCGATCGCTTCGCCGCGATCGCCCCGAGCGCCGGATGGCGGAGCTTCTGGACGTATGGTGGCCCCGACCGCTACGCAGACGACGGCGGCGTGGAGGCGATGTTGCGCCGGGCCGCCAACCCGAGTGACACCGAACTCCTGCTACCCAATGCGAATCGGCTTGGCATTTACGTCCTGCATGGCGATGAGGACGAAACCGTACCTGTGTCCGAAGCGCGGGCCATGCGCGCTCACCTTGGCAACACCCACGCCGACTTCGCCTATTACGAGCGGCCCGGGGCCGGCCACTGGTGGGGTGATCAGTGCATGGACTGGCCACCTCTCTTTGAGTTCCTCAGCAAGCGAACCCGCGGCAAGGGTGGACACCGCGACCTGTTGACATTCGTCACGGTGGACCCGTCTGCGTCGTCACAGTGCGATTGGGCAAGCGTTGAGCAACAGGCGCTGTGCCTTTCGCCGAGCCGCATCGACCTGACGGTTTCACGGGACGGCCGCAACACGTCCATTGGCGGCACGACCGACAACGTGACCCATCTTCGCATCGACACCACACATCCGGATGTGGCTGCCGAGGGTCCGGTCACCGTCTCGCTCGACGGGTCCGACCCGGTCGCCATTGAAGGCATCGGGCACCTGCATCGAGCTGGCGAGCACTGGGCCGCGAGCGAGCCGCTCAACCCGAATCTCAAGCATCCCGGACGCGGCGGTCGGGTTCGCAGGGCATGGATCCACGACGTCATCCTCGTTGTGGGAACCACTGGCACCAATGAGGAAACTCGCTGGAATCGCGGCCGCGCCCGCCAGGACGCCGAGCGGTGGTGGTACCGAGGCAATGGGCTGGTCGAGGTCATAGACGATCGCGACTTTGATCCCGCGTCAGAGGTTGATCGGGGCGTGATGCTCTATGGCAACGCCGACACGAACGGTGCATGGGACGCACTGCTTGGCACATCGCCCGTGCAGGTTGGCCGCCATCGCGTGCAGATCGGTGAGCGGTCGCTTGATGGCCCGCTCGCGGTGGCGTTTGTACGGCCGCGTCCTGGAAGCGACACAGCATCGGTCGCCGCAGTCACCGCAACAGGCGACACGGGTCATCGACTCGCAGCCACGCTCCCCTTCTTCTTCTCGGGAGTCGGCTGGCCGGACTGGATGGTCATTGAGCCATCCGCCCTCGACCTTGGCGAAGAGGGCATCGTCGCGCTCGGATTCTTTGACAACGCGTGGCAATTGGACGACACACAGGCGGCTTGGAGAGATTCCGACCAACGCCTCCCTTGATCCAACTGGTCGGCGGGGGTTTTGACTCTTGCAGCGTTGTTGCACGGCGGGATGGACTTGCACTACGATCGCCCCGAAAGGAGTGGCCCCACATGCGCACACTCAGTCTTTCGCTTTGGCTGTCTGCCCTGGTCGGCACGGCCGCGTTCATCGCGGTCGGCGTCATCTTCAGCGAGTTCTGGCTGCTCGGACTGATCTGGTCGCTCCCCACATTCCTGGTTGGCACGTGGGATCTGACCCAGAAGAAGCACAGCATCCTCCGCAACTATCCGCTCCTTGGACACCTGCGATTCTTCTTTGAGAGCATCCGTCCGGAGATGATGCAGTACTTCGTCGAGACCGACGAAGCAGGCCGTCCCTACAACCGCACGCAACGCACCGCGGTCTACGAGCGAGCCAAGGACGACGAAGACGTCAAGCCCTTTGGTACCGAGTTGGACGTCTACGGCATCGAGTACGAGTACATCTCACACTCCATCGCTCCGAAGCCCAAACAGGATCATGGCTTCACCGTAAAGGTAGGCAACGAACAGTGCAGCCAGCCCTACGAGGCGTCGGTCCTGAACATCAGCGCCATGTCATTCGGCGCGCTCAGCCCGCACGCCCTCGAGTCGCTCAACAAGGGCGCCAAGATGGGCGGCTTCTACCACGACACGGGAGAAGGCGGCGTAAGCCCCTATCACCGGAAGCACGGTGGTGATCTGACGTGGGAGATCGGTACCGGCTACTTCGGCTGTCGCGATGACGACGGCAACTTCGATCCAGAGATGTTCAAAGACATGGCCACGATCGAACAGATCAAGATGGTCGAGATCAAGGTGTCTCAGGGCGCCAAGGCGGGCCACGGCGGCGTGCTTCCTGGCGCCAAGGTCGATGAAGAGATTGCCCGGGTCAGGCGTGTCCCGGTCGGGAAAGACTGCATCTCGCCCGCGTACCACACCGCGTTTTCGACGCCAGTAGAGATGCTTGAGTTCACCGCCAAGATCCGCGATTTGAGCGGTGGGAAGCCCGCTGGATTCAAGCTCTGCATCGGCCGGCCGCACGAATTCCTCGCCGTCTGCAAGGCGATGCACACGACCGGCATCTACCCCGACTTCATCGTCATTGACGGCGCCGAAGGGGGAACGGGCGCTGGCCCGGTGGAATTCCTCGATCACATGGGTGTTCCACTCACCGAAGGCGTGCTCTTTGCACAGAACGCGCTTGTGGGCATGGGCGTGCGGCAGCATGTTCGCCTGGCTGCGAGCGGGAAGGTTGCGACAGCCTTCAACATCGCGCAGCGGATGGCCATGGGCGCTGACTGGTGCAACGCCGCGCGGGCGTTCATGTTCTCGGTGGGCTGCATTCAGGCAGAGCGGTGTCACACCAACACCTGCCCTGTCGGCGTAGCGACGCAGGATCCAAAACTCTTCCGCGGGCTCGTCGTTTCTGACAAGTCGCAACGCGTCCGAAACTTCCACTGCAACACACTTGAGGCCCTTGCCGAGGTCACTGCAGCCGCCGGCCTGATGCACCCGAATGAGTTCAATCCCTGGCACATCGCCCGCCGCGTGACTGCGACCGATGTGCGGCCCTACGCCGAGATCTACGAATTCCTGAAGCCCGGAGAGTTGCTCAACGGCACCGAGCACTCCAAGTGGAGTATGTGGCTCGACAGGGCCAGCCCGGACACCTTTGATCGGGTCGAGTGAAAGGACCAGCACCATGCATCGATTCGCCGCCTTGTTTGCCGCCGCGCTGATTGCAATCCCACTGCTCTCGTCCGACTCAGCGGACGCCCACTGTCAGATCCCGTGCGGCATCTACGACGATGACGCCCGCTTCGCTGCGATGCGTGAGGACGCTGTCTCCATTCGCAAGGCAATGGTGGAGATTGCAGCCCTGCAGGCCGCCGGTACCGTTGAGTCCTTCAACCAGGCAACCCGGTGGGTCATCGAGAAGGAACGCTCAGCAGCCGACATTCAGGACATTGCCTCGGCGTACTTCCTGACGCAGCGAGTGAAGCCTGCTGCTCGCCGTGACGATGGCCATGTTTCGTATGTCGCGCAGCTCGAAGCCTTCCACGCCGTCCTCATTACCGCGATGAAGTGCAAACAGCAGATCGACCCCAAGACAGCCGACGCCCTCGATGCCGCCATCGACCGCGCGGCCGCGTCGTACGGCGACTGAGTCGCGTTCAGCTTTGCTCGCGTGTCGGCGGCACTTCGCCGGGCTGCACTTCAATGCCGTGTCGGACGATGCGACCCTCGACGAGAAAGTTGACTTCTTCGATGATGTTCACAGCGAGGTCGGCGACCCGCTCAAGGCGCCTTGCGATCGAGTAGAAATCGACCGCGACCGCGGTCATCGCAGGCGACTCGGGAGCCGTCTCCTCGACCCACCGAAACACCATGCGTTCGTAGTCGTCGATGCGGCGGTCGGCCTGTTTGGCCTGCTCAAGCGACGAGACTCGCTCGTGGGCCAGGCAATCCACCGCCTGGGCCAGCAATTCTGCCGACGCGTCTCCCATCGATCGAATCATGTCAGGTATGTCGTAGCCACCCTGCTTGACGAGGTACTGCGTCTTCTTGGCGACACCCTTGGCCAGATCGCCAATGCGTTCGAGGTTGTTCGAGATCCGCAGCGACGCCAACACGCTCCGAAGGTCACTTCCAAGCGGAGCACCAAGTGCCAGAATCCGCAGGCATCTTGCCTCGACCGACACCTCGAATTCGTTCACCTGTTCGTCGTCCGACCGAACCTGTGTCGCCATATCGCCGTCGGACGCTTCCATCGCCGAGAGCGACGCGCGGACCTGCCGCTCAACGAGCCCGGCCATGTCCAGAAGTTCGCGTCGAAGATCCGTCAATTCGTCAGTCAGCACGATGCTCATGTGTCACCCTTCCACGGGTACGGGTTGATCACCCGAAGCGGCCCGCAATGTAGTCCTCGGTCTCCTGCTTGGTGGGCGCGGCGAAAATCCGCGCCGTCGGCCCCGTCTCCACAATCCGACCGACGTTGAAGAAGGCTGTCAGGTCCGAAACCCTCGCCGCCTGCTGCATGTTGTGCGTAACGATCACGATTGTGTAGTCACGCCGAAGTTCATGGATCAGCTCCTCAATGCGAGCAGTCGCCTTGGGGTCCAGCGCTGAGGCAGGCTCGTCCATGAGGAGCACATCCGGACTCTGCGCCACCGCGCGGGCGATACACAACCGCTGCTGCTGCCCGCCAGACAGGCCGAGTCCACTCTTGCGAAGACGATCCTTCACTTCATCCCACAGGGCAGCTTGCCGCAATGCCCGCTCGACGACGTCGTCAAGCTCTCGTTTGCTGCACTTCCTGTCTAGCCGCACTCCGAACGCCACGTTGTCATAGATCGACTTCGGAAATGGATTCGGCTTCTGAAACACCATGCCGACACGTCGCCGAAGGTGCACTACGTCAATCTTCGGATCCAACACGTTCTCCCCTTCGAGCATCAACGTGCCGTCGGCGCGCGCGCCGTCCACAAGATCGTTCATGCGATTCATCCATCGCAAGAACGTGCTCTTCCCACAGCCGCTCGGCCCGATGAATGCCGTGACCCGGTGCCGTGGCACATCAAGATCAAGCTCATGCAGCGCCTGGAAGTCGCCGTACCAGGCGCTGAATCCGCGTGCCACGAGCGTCCGGTCGGTCGGGTCCGCCTCCGCTTCGGCCTGATGGGCCGCCACGGTCACGCGGGCGTCTCCCAAGTCGGCGGGAGGTGCGGTGTTTGGATCGGGGGCTGTCATTGCAGGGGCTTCTGGAACCATTCTCGAATCACAATCGCCAATGCGTTGAAGGATAGAAGGACGATGAGCAGCACAATGATAGAACTGGCCGCCACGGCATGAAACTCCGCCTGCGGGCGGCCTGCCCAGTTGTAGATCTGCAGCGGCATGGCCGTGAAGTCATCCATGAGGTGTTCCGGGGTAAAGCGAATGAACAGAACCCCGGTCAGCACCAGAAGCGGGGCCGCCTCGCCCATCGCGCGACTGAACGCCAGAATTGACCCGGTCATGATGCCCGGCATCGCCGACGGCAGCGTCACCTTGCGGACCATTTGCCACTGTGTCGATCCACATGCCAGTGCCGCTTCTCTCAGTGAGTCGGGCACAGCCTTGAGGGACTCCCGGGTCGCCACGATGACAATCGGCAGCACGACCAGCGCCAGCACCATCCCGCCCGCAAGCACGCCCCCGCCGAATGGAAGTTGAAAGTACCACCAGGACCGGTCGATCGATCGCTGATAGGGCTCGGCGGCATCGGCGGCCCAGACCTGGTGCACGTGTTCTCCCTCGCCGTCCGGCACAATCTCAATCTGCACCGACTTCCCACCTGGACCGATGAGTGTTTCACCGGCCTTCAATGGACGCTGGTCGATTCGCCGATTGGGAAGCTTGAGCTTCAGCGCATCCCCACTGGCGGCCATGTACTCGTCGTAGTGGGTCGCGCCGAACTGGATTGCCGGATCATTGATCGGTCCAAACAAGCCGAAGAACCTCGCAAAGACCGTCAGTCCGATGATCCCGTACACGATGGACGGGACACCCGCGAGGTTCGAGATATTGAGGTCGATGATCCTGGTCAAGTGCGTGCGGCGGGCGTACTCCTCGAGATACACCGCGGTCGCCACGCCAACCGGAATGGCGACGACCGCACAGATGACGCAAATCCAGATCGTCCCGGCAAGCGCCGCCTTGACACCGGCCTTCTCCGGCGTCCGAGACGCGTAGTTGCTCAGCAGATCCAGCGACAGATATTCCCACCCGAGATACACCACCGACGTCAGCAGCAAGACCAGCGCCAACACCGACAGGCAAGTCACGAACACGGCAAAGAGCTTGAACGCTCCATCCATCAGGCGCCGACGTCGCCCAAGCGCGCCGGTTCCACCCGCCAGTAAGGCCGCCACAGCGGCCACCACTGCAAAGCTCAGCACACCCGACGCGAATTCGTACCAGGCAACACGCTCGCTGCCATCGCTCGAGAGCGACAGCCCAATGAGCGCCACCACCATGAGCACGACGCCGCAGATCAGCGCGCCCTTCTCCATGTGGCCCCGGGCCTCACCCGCCCAGCGAATGCCCAGCCCGATCGTAATCGCCGCAGAAAGAAGCCCGAGCAACACCAGCGCACCTTCGATCCAGGACACGGCGGCCGGGAGGGCTGGGGCTGTTTCGGCGAGCATCGCGGTCATGTGTACACCTCTCGATACCGCCTCGCCACGCGAGCACCGATCCACGTCAGTGCCAGCGTCATGATGAACAGCATCGCCGCCACAGCGTACGAGGATTGATACTCGACGCTATTCGCCTCGGCGTCCCCAAGGAAGATCTGGACGACGTAGCCCGTCATCGTCTGCACCTGGCTCGTCGGATCCGCCGCTGCGGCGAGGCCGTTCTGTGCGATGTTGACCGGCAATGCCCCAGCCGCGAGCGCCACGATCATCGTCTCCCCAACAGCGCGAGCGATGGCAAGCAGAAACGCCGACACGATGCCCGAAAGCGCAGCAGGCATGACGATCTTGACTGACACATCGAAGCGTGTTCCGCCCAGTGCGTACCCGGCTTCTCTGAGCGAGCGAGGAACGGCTCGCATCGCGTCCTCGGACAGCGAGGTCACGATCGGAAGAATCATGATGCCGACAGCAAGGCCTGCGCTCAACGCGTTATAGAAGTCGATGCCCTCGTAGAGCCAACGCAGCCCCGGCGTCAGCACCATCAACGCAAAGAAGCCGTAGACGACCGTTGGAATGCCAGCGAGTACTTCCAAAATGGGCTTGAGCACTCGTCGCAGTCTGGATGGCGCGTACTCACTGAGAAACAGCGCGGTGATTGTGCCACAGGGCAACGCAAACGCTGCGGCCACGGCTGCGACAAGAAGGGTCCCGCTGATCAGGGGCCAGATCCCGAAGTGCTTCTCGTGGCCGAGCAGCGGCGACCACTGCCCGCCCGTGAAGAACTCCATGATGGTCACTTCTTCCATCTGGAAGAACTTGACCGTTTCGATGGAGAGCACCACGATGATGAGGACGGTCGTGATGACCGAGAGCAGCGCGCACCCAAGGAGCGCAAACTTGACGACGCTCCCGGCAAAGTCCTGCAGTGCGCGTGACCGAGGCCGACCGAGTGACCGGCCGGCCTCGTGTGGGTTGACAGGAAGCGTCGTCAAGCGCCCTTCTCCACCCAACGGCGCCGTGGCTCACGCCTTGAGGTCATTGATAGACCTGTGTCAGGGCGCCCGAGCCCTTCTCGCCGCCCTCAACCACAAACTGGGTACCGCCCCTCCGGCGCGTCCACTTCCTTTAGACGCGAGCATACATCGCTTTGGGGAGGGGCACATAGCCCACGAGCGTCGCCATCTCAGCAGCGTGCTCAAGGTAATAGTCGACGAATGATCGAACGGCGGGTGTCCGGGCCGAGCGAGCATTGACGTAGATGAAGAGGGGCCGGCTGAAGGGCGCGTAGGAGCCGTTCTCGATCGTGGTGGCGTCTGGCAGGACCGCCGCCCCGGTGGCCGGGTTGATGATCTTGCAAGCCTTGAGTTTGTCCGCGTTCTCGAAGTAGTTGGCAGCGCCGAAGAAGCCGACGGCGCCGGTCTC
>CAZMPA010000020.1:0-17502 GCA_964567915.1 uncultured Isosphaeraceae bacterium
CCCCGCACCGTTGTGCCCCCACGCGACGAGCGAGCCATCGGTCCGCACGCCAGCGCACCAGTTCCACGCGGTCGCCACATCCTGAAAGACTTCGCCATCTGGGACGTCGCACTGCCCACTGCTGTTGAGGCCCCATGCCAACGTGGTACCGTCCGACCGCAGGGCAATGCTGTGAAGGTAGCCCCCCCCAACTTTGACGAAGTCAATCCCACTTGGCGCCTCAGCCTGACCTTGTGAATTGTCTCCCCAGGCCACAATGGTGCCAGCCATCACTCCGCCAGCACTCAAAGCAACTGCGACGACAGCCCCTGCGACGATTACTGCACGCATGGTGTACGCTCCTCTCTCTCATGACGATTGTGGCCGGTGAACCAGAAAAGTTCAATCGCAATCTCGATCCAGAAGGAGTTCTGCCGTGACAACATCCACTGATGCAGCCACCATCGCAGCGCCAGCCCGATTTGTTCCGACCCTCGCGCACATGATCTGCGACGACATCGACCCCGCGAAGTTTGCCGATCGGCACGGCACGACGATCAACCATCCGGCGTTCGTGCTCGGACACTGCGCCTACTACGCGGGAGCCTGCATTCAACTGCTCGGCGGCGAAGTCAAGTTCGAGGACGGCGAGGCCGAACTCTTTCAACATGGGGCCGACTGCCAGGACGATGCGTCGCTCTATCCGGACAAGGACGCCTGCATGGCCCGCTTTGAAACGCGGACAGCGGCCGCGGCAGACTTCATCGAGAGCGAAGCCGGCGCGGCAGCGCTCTCACGTTCTGCAGCCGATACACCCTTCGCCGAGCGATTCGAAACGCTGGGCCAGGTCGCAGGCTTCATGCTCATGGGCCACCCCTGCTTCCACCTCGGGCAACTGAGCGCCTGGCGACGCGTCGCGGGCATGGGTTCGGCGACCTGACACGCCCCGCGTTCAGTCCTTCGGACCGTGATGCTGCAGGAATTCGACCGACGCCTTGCCGATCGCTTGCGAGAGTTCGGCGTGATCGCCAAAGCCGTTGAGGTCGGCCGTGAGGTGCGCAACAGCAACAGTGTCGTCACGCCTCGTCAGCGTCGCGGTCAGCTCAAGGACCTTCTTCGCAGGCCGGTCGATGTGCCTGGTCAGCTCCATTGTGAACTCGAGGTCGGCGTTGCGGCCGCCGTAGAGCTCCGCGCCATTGAGCGCGTCCAGAATTGATTGACGCAGGAGGTCGATGTCTTCGGGCGTCGCGTCGTCACCGATCTTGTTGACAACCACGACGCGGTCGACCCCCTCGCCCGCCTGCACCGTGCCGTCCTGCTGAACCAGTTCCATCTTGCCCCGCGGCCCAATGATGGTGCCGATGCTCTTTCGGGCCGCCATGATGCAGCCGCTCGCCATCAATACTGTCGCCAAGAGGGCTACACGCACAATCTGTCCTGACACGATGATCCTCCTTCGCTCCATCGGGGTGGCCGGGGAGGGCATCGGATGGACCGGTGGCCCGCAGTCGAGCCCGCCCGGGGAGGGCGGAACCACGCGGCCGCCCGCGAACCAGCAGGCCCCCAAAGGCACGCCCTGGTGGCCATCGGGCCATTTGACGAGGCTTTCTGGATATTCTCCTCCGTTATTCCATTATACTGGCGCGACCAGGCGATTCCTGACCCTCTACCGGCAAGGAGATGCTCGATGCCCGACCAAGCCACCCTCAAGAAGTACGAAGCCCTCAGCCCCTTTGAGCTCAAGAACAAGCTCATCGACATGGCGGTCACCAAGGGTCAGCGGACCATGCTCAATGCTGGCCGAGGCAACCCGAACTGGGTGGCGACGCAGCCGCGGCACGCCTTCTTCCAACTGGGCCGCTTTGCTGTCGCCGAAGCCGAGCGAACGATGTTCCGACCGGGCATCGCCGCGGTCCCCACGCGGGATGGCATCGCGGGCCGCTTTGACGACTTCCTCGTCGACCACGCCCGCGAACCCGGCATCGATCTTCTGCGAGACGCCGTGCCGTTCATCGACAAACTCTCCCTGAACGCCGACGACTTTCTCATTGAATTGTGCGACGGCATCCTGGGCGACCATTACCCGGTACCGGATCGCATGCTCACCTGCTGCGAACGAATCGTCAGCGCCTATCTCGGGCAGGAGATGTGCGGCGGACGCGGATGCGACGACAAGTTCGACCTCTTCGCGACCGAAGGTGGAACCGCCGCGATGACGTATGTGTTCAACACGCTCATGGAGAACAAGATTCTCCACAAAGGCGACAAGATCGCGCTCGGTGCACCCATCTTCACGCCGTACATCGAGATTCCCTACCTCAACGACTTCGAATTCGTCGAGCTCGAGGTCATGCAGGATGAGGAGAACGGATGGCAGTACAGCCAGGAGCAAATCGACAAACTCGCAGATCCGGCCGTCAAGGCATTCTTCCTCGTCAATCCCTCCAATCCCGCATCCGTCGCCGTCCATCCGGAAACGCTCAAGGCCATGCGCGAGCTCATCGAGCAGCGGCGGCCCGACCTGATCGTGCTGACCGACGACGTCTACGGCACTTTCGTCAATGGCTTCCAGTCATTTGCCGCGGTCGTTCCGAAGAACACGATTCTGGTGTACTCCTACTCCAAGTACTTCGGCGCGACGGGATGGCGGCTCGGCGTCATCGGGCTGGCCAAGGACAACATCCTCGACGATGCCATCGCGGCGCTTCCGCAGCGTGAGAAGGACAAGTTGCACGAGCGATACCACAGCGTCTACCTCAACCCGGACGGCGCCAAACTCATCGACCGCATGGTGGCTGACAGCCGAACCGTCGCGCTCAATCACACTGCGGGCCTGTCGACGCCTCAGCAGGTGTTCATGACCCTGCTTTCGCTCTCATGCCTGCTCGATCACGAAGGTGTCTACAAGGAGCATGCGCAGGACATTGTGATCAACCGGTATCGCTCGCTTTATGAAGGCCTGGGCGTGAAGGCCCCCGAGACCCCCTTCAACGCGCACTACTACACGACCATCGACGTCCCCAAGCTCGCCGCAGCACGATTTGGCAACGACTTTGCAACGTGGCTGACAAGCGAGCACGAGCCCATCGACTTCGTGTGGCGGCTCGCCGAAGACAAGTCGGTCGTGCTGATGGACGGCGGCGGCTTCGACGCGCCCGACATGTCCGTACGAGTCTCACTGGCCAATCTCGGCGATGAGGCCTACGGCGCCATCGGCACGGCAATCAGCGAACTGCTCTCCGAGTACCACGATCGATTCACGAAGATCTCCTGATCTCCTCGAAGGGCGCGCCGCATGCAGTTCATCCACGATTTTTTCCACGCCGAACCCCTCGCTGCGCTCTTCATCTCGATCGCGCTGGGGTACTTCGTCGGCAAACTCAAGATCGGGCGGTTCGTGCTGGGCGGCATCGCCGGGACGCTGATCATCGGCGTGCTCATCGGCCAGTTCAAGATTCAGATCCACCCGAGCATCGAGACGTTCTGCTTCGCGCTCTTCATCTACGCAGTCGGCTATCAGGGCGGGCCGCAATTCGTTGCGTCCCTCAATCTCAAGAGTCTCAACCAACTGACGTCGGCGTTTCTGATGACAGTCGCCGGCCTGGGCTGCGTACTTGCGGCCGCCTGGTGGTTCAACCTTGACCGCGGCACGGCCGCCGGCCTTGCTGCTGGCGGGCTGACACAGTCCGCCATCATTGGCACCGCCGACTCCGCGCTTGAACGTCTGAACATCTCGCCCGAAGCGATCAAGACGATGAAGACCAACGTCGCGGTCGGCTACGCGGTGTGCTACATCTTCGGCTCGCTCGGCCCCATCCTCGTTGTGAGCTGGTTCCTGCCCATGATCATGAAGTGGGACCTTCGCAAGGAGGCCATCGCGCTGGCCAAAAGGGTCGCGGGCGGCCACGCGGAACTCGAGCCCGGCCAGTTCGACGCGGTCCAACGCGTCTCGACTCGCTTCTACACGGTGTCCGCCACCGACCAGGCGCACGGCAAGACGCCGCTTCAGATCGACACGGACTTGACCGGCGCTGCCATCGTGGCGGTTGTGCGGGATGGTGATCCAGTTCCCTTCGACGACGATACAGCGGTCCAGGCCGGCGACCTCATTGGGCTGATTGGCGAAAACACTTCCTTCGACGCCGCGTCCTCCTACTTCGGATCGGAAACGGTCCCGCCGGATGATCTGCAGGTGGTCGAGGAGAACCGCCTTCTCGTCCTCACACACGCGGACTTTGCGCACAAGACGCTGGAAGAACTCAAGCAAGCGCTTCCCATCGACGAACGCCACGGCGTGTTCGTCATGGGCGTCACTCGGCGCGGTAACACCATCAATCTCACACCGGATCTCACGTTCATCAAGGGCGACGCCATCACGCTCCGAGGCCGCGCGGACGACATCGACCGAATCCAGCCTCGGGTCGGCAAGTCTGTATCTGCTGCCGCCGTCACAGACTTCGTTTTCTTCGGCCTGGGAATGACTGTTGGCATCCTGATCGGGATGATCAGCTTCAAACTCGGCGGTGTTCCGGTGACGCTTGGGAGTGGCGTTGGATGCCTGCTCTCCGGATTGCTGTTCGGGTGGATTCGCCACACACGCCCGCGGTATGCGGCGCTTCCGAGTGGCGCGTCGAACTTCCTGCGTGACTTCGGCCTCGCGGTCTTTGTCGCCATGGTGGGCATCAATGCGGCGCCGCAGGCGCTTGACGCCATCAGGGAGAATGGGCTCACCCTGCTGCTCCTGGGCGCCGGCGTCACGATCATTCCTCAGATCGTCGTGTTCTTCTTCTCGTACTGGGTGCTTCGCATCAGGAATCCGATTGAAGCAATGTCCGCCGTTGCAGGCGGCCGAAGCGCCAATCCCGCCTTTGCGGCACTGCTTGAGAAGGCGGGCAACACCACACCCGTCGCCACCTTCACCATCACCTACGCCATCGCCAACATCTTCCTCACACTGTGGGGACCAGTTGTCGTCGGCATCGTTCAGACGAACGCCGGCACCTGAGCCGGCAGGAGGGTACGCCATGCGTCTCGCCATTCTTGCATCTGTAGCTGTCTCTCTGGCGATGTTCGCCCCGGCAACCTCCGCGACCACAGACATGCATCCCGAGGTGCAGTTGAAGGTCGAAGATCCGTCGCTCCCCAATGTTGTCGTTGTCTCCACCGGCGGCACGATCGCTGAGAAGGAAAGCGAGAAGGCCGGCGGCGCCGTCCCCGCACTGACCGGCGCAGATCTCGTGGCCGCAGTTCCGGAACTCAAAAAGCTGGCCAACATCGGAACAGTGAGCCTGTGCAACATCGACAGTTCCCACATGACGCCAGATGTCTGGGCGCGGCTCAGCCGAACCGTTGATGATGTGCTTGCTCGCGACGACATTTCGGGCGTCGTTGTCACGCATGGCACCGACACGATGGCAGAGGGCGCGTACTTTCTGGATCTCACGATCAAAAGTGACAAGCCTGTTGTGTTCACTGGCGCCATGCGGGACGCCTCCGACCCGGCACCCGACGGTCCTGGGAATATCCTTGGCGCCGTCACGCAGGTCCTCTCACCGAATGCCCATGACTGGGGCGTCACCGTGACACTCAACCAGTACGTCAACTCGGCTCGAGACGTGCACAAGACACAGACGACCAACGTGCAGACGTTCGAGTCCGGCGAGAAGGGCTACCTCGGGTACATCGTGGAGGGGGCGGTACACCGCTTCAACGATCGGCTGCATCGACAGCGTCTCCCGCTGCCGGAGACGCTTCCAAACGTCGTGTACCTGACGATGTATGCCGGTGACGATGGACGATTCGTCGAGCAGGCGGTCGAGGAGGGCGTGGACGGCATCGTTTACAACGCAGTGGGCGCCGGCAATGTGAACCCGCCAACATTCAAGGCCATTCAGAAGGCGCGAAGCAAGGGCATTCCAGTGGTCATCTCCTCCCGAGTCTGGATGGGCGCGCCCGAGCCGATCTACGGCGACGTCGGCGGCGGCGCTGACCTCGTCAAGCACGGCTGCATCATGTCCGGCGATCTCGATGGACCGAAAGCGCGTCTGCTGCTGATGCTTGGGGTCGCGGCGCATGGCAAGAATGTGGAGGCGCTGCGGACGCTGTTCGTTGACAGTTGAACCTCTCCATCCGTCCCCCCGCACCGGGGGGGACGGAGATGTGTGTCAGCTCCCCAGCAAGCGAGGGAGCGGCCACGCGCGTCTCAGACGCAGGGTCCCCAGGCGGCGATGGCAATCAGGAGGTCATCGACGCTCACCACGCCGTCACCGTCCAGATCCTCGTCACATCCACCGCAGTCACCAAACGCCGCAACAAGTGACAGGATGTCGTTGACGTCAACAGCACCGTCGTTGTTGAAGTCGCCTTCACACGCCTCCAATTCGCCTACATCGACGCCGACTGCGTACGCATTGTTGGTGTCATCTGTATCGCCCCCGGCAGCGATCTGTACGATCAGATTCCATGAACCATCTGCAGTCGCCGCTGGAATGGATACGTCGAGGCTGAGATACGAAATCTCATCGGGGAGCATGTAGGAAAACTCCTGCTCACCCAACAGCACGTCACCTGCGCCGATCGTCGCATCGGCGGAGAGGTAGACAGACCCGACCGCATCGAACGCCGCCTGATCGCCCAGGTTCTTGAGTACGGACACGACATGCACGGTCTCACCCGCTGAAACCTGCTCTGGTGTCGCCTGCACGAACATGACCGAAGCGTCAGTCGTCCCCGCCGGGTACATGTACTGCATGGTTGCCATGTCGCCGTCGCTGAGGTAACTACGCTGGCCCATGACGCCCTGCCACTGTTCATAACCGGGCAGGCAAGTCATTGTGGGGCCACCGGTCGAGAAACCCCATTGGCTGTAGTGCATCACCGACTCAAAGTCATATGGGCCGACTTCTTCGGAGTTCGAGATGTAGTAGTTGTACGCGTAGTTGCTGTCGATGTTGTCCCAGTTGACCTGAATGTAGTCGTCTCGATCCGTCCGGCACTGCTGATGGTGCCGCCCGAGCGCATGATTCAACTCGTGGCAGATGATGAGCGGTGACGTCCAGTTGTAGATGCTCAGGCTCTGCTGCCCACCACTCATACCGACCTGAGACCAGTTGCCTCCGTAGCCACCAATCAGGAGCCGGCTCCATTCGTTGGTCCGCGGGACGAAGGTCACGCCGGCGGCAGCCTCGAGCATGTCCATGGCGTCCCGCACTCGAGCCTGATTGGCTGCGGTGACGTCGCTATCAAACTCGTAGGGAACCACGCCGCCCGGCCAGAGGTCGGGCACCACGGCACCGCGTTCCCCGGCCGGTCTGATCACCGTGCACGTCATGTGCTCGTCGTGATCGTGCCCCGAATGACTCTGGGCAAGTGCCTGACTGCCACCCGCACCGAAAACAACCAAAGCCGCACACAAGAAAGACCGCTGCATGGTCATACCTCTCCTGCTCAAGCCCTGCACAGCACGACATACGGGCCCTCGCCGCCTTGGATCCAAAAAGGCTGGGAGAGGGCCGATGGCCGGTCATTATTCAGAGCTTGTGGTACCGTGAGGCCATGTATGCAACCCTGTGCACGCTCTTTGCCGCCGCAACACTCGCCGCCTCGCCAGATCCGATCACGGGCACCTGGACCGGAAACATTGCCACGCCCGGCGGCCCCCTTGAGGTGGTCGTGCATGTCACCTCCACAGGCGACGCCGCATGGATCGGCTCGGTCGACACGCCGGCCCAGCAGTCCTTCGGCATCCCTCTGAGCAACATCGAATTCGACGGGCACACGCTCAAGGCAGAGTGCGAGCTCACACAGGCCACATGGACCGCTTCGCTGGGTGACGACGGCGACGTGCTGACGGGCCAATGGGCGCAGCGGGGCCTTGACATGCCGCTGACCTGCCGCCGCGGACCGTCCTTTCCCGCGGTCCCTGAATCACTCATGACGGCGCTCGAAGGCAATTGGGAGGGGGCGCTCGATGTCGGCGCGATTCAGTTGCGAATCGTCATGAGCCTGCACCAAGCGTCGCCGACGGCCATGCGTGGCACCATGGTGAGCCCGGATCAGTCTCCAGACGCGATCCCAATCGGCCGTGTTGAATGGGCGACTGACCGAACAGTCCGCATTCTGATTGGCGCCATCGGCGCCGTCTATGACGCGACGCTGGCCGAGTCCGGAGAGGCACTCGCAGGAACGTTTACACAGGGCGGCATGCCACTGCCACTCACGCTCAAGCGGGTCGAGCAAGTCGCAACCGTGAAACGACCCCAGGAGCCCAAGCCCCCACTGCCCTACGAAGAAGTGGAAGTCTCCTTTCCCAACCCCCTCGCCGGCATTACGCTCGCCGGTACGTTGACCACGCCGCCGGGGTCCGGCCCGTTTCCCACAGCCGTCCTGATCAGCGGCTCCGGGCTACAGGATCGAAACGAAGAGATATTCCAGCACAAGCCATTCTGGATCCTCGCCGATCATCTGGCTCGCCGCGGAGTCGCCACACTGCGGGTTGACGATCGGGGCATTGGCGGATCGTCTACAACCGACACACCAGAGGCGGACACGACCTATGACTTCGCGACGGACGTCGAGGCAGCGGTCGCGTTTCTGGCTGACCATCCCAAGGTGGCGTCCGACGCGCTGGGCTTGATCGGGCACAGCGAGGGCGGCATCATCGCCCCACTTGTGGCCTCCGAAAGCAGCGACGTGGACTTCATCATCCTGCTCTCAGGCACAGGCGTGCGAGGTGACGCCCTGCTTGTTGCGCAAGATGCCGCGATCAATCGCGCCTCGGGCCTGGACGAGTCTGAGGTTGCAGCGAAGTCCGCCCTGAACAGGGCGCTCTTCGACGTCCTGCTCGACGCGTCGCTCGACGCCGAAACGACCGAGCCGCGGCTCCGCACGCTCATTCAGGCCGATCCTGAATTCGCCGCCGCAACCAAGGAAGAACAGGAAGCGGGCTTGCAGACCGCCCTCGACCAACTCACGTTGCCGTGGATCACAACCTTTGTGCGGCACGATCCATCGGCGTCACTTGAAGCCGTGACGTGCCCGGTGCTGGCCCTGAACGGGGAGCTGGACCTTCAGGTTCCGTACGAGCAGAACCTCCCCGCCATCGCCGAGGCGCTGCGGCGGGGCGGCAACCCTGATGCGACCATCAGAGTGCTTCCAGGACTCAACCACCTCTTTCAACATTGCGACACCGGCCTGCCTGCGGAGTACGGACGCATTGAGGAGACCTTCGCGCCGGAGGCGATGGACATCATCGCGGGCTGGATCGTGGATCGCTTCGCCGCGAAGTAGCGCCCGTGTTCACCAGCATGCCCCCCATCCCGCAATGACGGCCAGCAGATCATCGGCCCCAACAAAGCCGTCGCCGTTGATGTCGGCCGGGCAGAAGGCATCGCACGAGCCCCAGGCTCCAACCACTGCGAGCAGATCATCGGTGCCCACATCACCCGTTCCGTCGATATCGGCCGGGCATGGATCGACCGTTCCGATATCGGTCTTGAGAATGCGAACGATGTCTTCCCGTGTGAACACGCCCGTGAACGGATGCGAGTTGTCCTTGAGCTGCGTGCCCTGCTCGTCGATGAACCGGTCCAGCTGCTGCACTTCGACAAAGACACGATCGCACGGATTGGAGTCGGGCACATCGCCAACCACGACCGGGTTTCGGGGATCGTTGACGTCAATGAGCTGCAGACCGATGTCCGCGTTGGCCACCGCCGCGTAGTCATCCACGCCGGGCGGGGCGAGCTGGCTGGCGACGTCGATATCCGCCGCGAACCCTCCAAGGGACGTGACGTTCGCGACCTGTTCGATCGCGTCTGGTCGAGTCACGTCGAACACGAAGACGCCGTTCTCCCCACCAGCGACATACAAGTAGTCGTGTTCGCGAGAAGGTTCTGTATCGGTCGCCGCCAGCCAGCGGGAATAGATATCAATGCCGTGCCCACCGTCCGGAAGTTCCAACCCGTCCAGTTGGGTGGGTTGACTGAATTCAGGCAGGAGGTCGAAGATCCTGACGCCAAAGACAGGGTCGGCCACGTAGGCCCGTACCGCGAAGTCCGCGCCGGATTGGTAGTGAGCCATGAGATGGATGTCGGCAGCGTTGATGCCGGCAAGTTCTGACACCACCACCGGCGCCAGCTCATCCGACACGTCCACAATGGCCAGGCCCGCCTCTCCCATCGACACGAACAGGTGCACGCCCCACTGCCGCACCCGCTGCGCTCCTGGCAGGTCAATGGTCGTGATGTAAACGGGCGACTCCGGGTGCCGTGTGTCGTACACGCGGACGCCGACGCCTGCCTCCACGACGTAGAGGTACCGAGCTTTCCGCTCAACGTCCAGCGCGATGCAGTCCGAAAGCGACCAGATTGGATTGACCACGCCGTCATCGGGGCATCGGTCATGCAGTTCCACGCCGCCGGCGCCGAGCGCGACGTAGAGGAAGTCAGCGGTTCCTTCAATGATGTTCGGGATCGACACCATGCCATAGGCGGGCAGGCCGTCCACGACGGGGTCCGAAGGAACCGGCGTCTGGGGGTCGGCCCATCGATCGTGGGAGGACACGCCGAACAGGCCGGCGCCGTGCATGAATGTTCGGGCAATGTCCACCGTTCCCGTTCCAAACCCAAGCGTGGGCGGTGCGCGGTGGCACTCGGCGCAGGAGCGCACATCGCCCTCGCCTCGCACGGTGTGCGGCTGCACAGGATTGTGAGCCAGACCGGAGATGCCGCTGCCTGACACAGGCATCACGAAGTCAAGCAGTTTCGTGCCGTCCTGGGCCGTCACATCGGCAATCGGCATGCAGGAGACGATGTAGGGCGCCACGCGGCCTTCGCTGTTCGGGCCGATCGCAACCTGTCGGAGGGCCTCGAAGATCTTGTTGTTGGTCGAAACCTTGCCCACCTCGTACTCGCCGGTCCAGAGGTTCAAACCCATCTGGGTTTCGTCACGCTCGAAGTGACAGCCGAAACAATTGGGGACCCAGGATGTATGGCATGCGTAGCACTCGAGCCCACCAGTGTCCTTGAGGTGATGATGCCCCATGGCCTGCGCCGCTTTCGGATTGGAGGCGACGACGTCACTCACAAGCGACACCGCGTGGGTTGCATCGGTCACCTTGCTGGTGAGCATCCAGTTGCCATTCTTGTCCTGCCATGTGTTCGGAAGTGGAGCGCCGTCGGCGTCGGCCATCGTCGGGTCGGCATCAGGCATGCCATGGCAGGTGCGACACTCGATCTTGGTGGCCTGGTCCATGTGGCCGTACATGTTGCCGTCGCCCATGATTTCCGATTTCACGTGGCAGTCGATGCAGTGCATGCCTGCCTCATGGTGGATGTCAGGCGGGTTGGCATCGGCGACCGTGTAGTGGTAGTTCGTGTTGAATCGTTCGTCGGTCGTGCCGGGAATGCCAGGGCCGGAGGGAAGCCGCGGTGGCATCTGAGCCCGCCCGGTAAACGAGAGGCCGATGCGAGCGCCGCGATGGTGACAGTGCAGACACTGGTCGGTCGTGACTCGCCGCGTGATCGTGTGGTACATCGGGTGACCGGTCTGGCTGTGGTCGATGGACTGGTCGGCCGATCGCGACAGGCCGTCGTCGTCGTAGATCATGTGGCAGGCGGCGCAGCCGTCAGCGCGGTACACACCCTCCTGGCCAATCGCGCCGCGATAGCCCTTGCCGCGTGACCACAGGTGGCACCGCGCGCAAGCCTGGGACGGGACGGCCTGATAGTGGGTTGCGGTGTCGAGGGGATCGCCGAGCCCGTCGTAGACCAGAAGGTCGAGAAGCTCCTCGACGGCGCCAAGTTCCGTCGGCACCCAGCCATCGTCATCCACTGTTGCGAAGTTGCCATAGATCGGTGTCTTCGAATCAACGACGTTGTTCTCGTAGAAGCCACCCGCGTAGTGGCCGGCGTTCGTCGCCATCATGCTCTTGAAGATGTCGTGCTTGATGTTGGAGTGGCAGATGCCGCACGTCTGATGAATCGCCCGCAGATTTGAAGGGTTGACGAAGCGTTGGTATTCGAGGTCGTCGTCGATGGGTGGAATGCTGGCGTTGTAAATCACGTTGCCGTTCGGGAAGACGTGCGCGAGTTCCTTGGTGGTCGCGTAGGGGTCACCGCCGTGGCAGAATGTGCAGGAAAGATCGAGCCCGGCCATGTTGGCTGTCGCGCTTTCAAGATCGCCGTGGCACTCGAGACATCCTGGGAAGACGCCGCCGCGGGAGCGAGCGTCGTCGCTGCCCGCACGCGCGCACTGCTCGATCCACATCACCCCGTCCGGTGTCTCCACGCGAACCGGCCCAACGCCTGGCGTGAATTCAAGCGGAACATCCACGCCCGCGTAGCCGTGCGGAGACGCGTGGGGATCGGACTGTTTGCCCCCACCCATGTCCGGATACCCATTGGCACCTGCAACACCAACGGCCATGGCGATCAGAACGGCACCGGGCGCGGCCCTTCGGATCCGCACCTCGCTGCACACGTGTCTCGAATGCACTGTCGAGCCCATACGGCTACCTCTCCAAGGCCCGGAATGCTGGACACCCACCCACAGCGTCATCAGGCCCCGTTCCGCCCAGTATCGGATCAACGGACCTTCTTGTCCAATTCAAAAGCGGCCATCCGCTGAGATAGCCGTGATTGGCCCCCCCCGAACCCAATTCAGAACATGTCGCGGAATTGGAATTGCGGTCTTGCAGGCCACTGAACGCCGATTCAATGCTGGCGGTCACAGCATGGATCGCCACTACGATTGCGGCCATGCAATTCCTCCGGCTGCACTGGTTTGATCTCGGCGGTGTGCTGGCGGCCGGCGCAGCGGTTTGGCTCGCATTGATCTGGGGCGATATCGGCTGGTACGACCGCCTCTGCTGGCTGAGCCTCATCTCGCTCTGCCTCCATCAACTGGAGGAGTACCGCATCGTCGGCACCTTTCCAGGCATGCTCAACGGCCGCGTGTTCCGAAGCGATCTACCCGACCGATACCCGCTCAACACGAATACCTCGTTCATTGTCAACGTGGTCATAGGCTGGACGTTCTTCATCGCCGCGATCGCCGCTGGGACGCACGCAGTGTGGCTTGGAATCGCGACCATGTGCGTCAACTTCGCCAACGGCATCGCGCACCTGATTGTCTTCAACGTCCGAGGCCGCACGCTGTACAACTCTGGAATGGCGACGGGTACGCTGCTCCACCTTCCGCTCGCCGTATTCTTCGTCATAGTGCTGCTGCGCGAGAATCTCGCCAGCACGACAGACTGGTGTGTTGGACTCATTCTCGGCGCAGCGATCTGCTACGGCGCGCTGATTCGCTTGCTGCTGGCGCTTGCTGATCGAGATACGACCTGGGTGTTCCCCGCCCGGTGCGTCGGCCCCAAGGCCACGTGGCAGGGCTCCTCCTCGAAGCACCCCCCCCCTTCCAAGTCCCATGACGGCGGGGAATAACCTCCCTCACGCCATCATCCGGCCTTGGCATCGTCCATCTTCATACGTCCACCTTGCATCCGGCGAAAATCGCTCGTAGGCTGGGGGAGTCATGCGTTCGTCCCGACACGGCTTTGTTTCGCGTTGCATCATGCTGCTGCTGGCAGCCGCGATGCCGCTGTGCTGCTGTGTGATGAGTCGCATGGCAGCCACGCCGGTCACAGACGGTACCCCCACCGCCATGAGTTGCTGCGGCGCGTCTGCGTCATGTAAATCGGGTGAGCAATCGCCAGCACAGGACGAGCCCCCCGGTTGCAATGGATGCCGCTGCATCAAGGCGGCTGGCACCATCGATGACTGGTCGCCGCCCGCCGATCTCATCGGCACCCCGATCGACGTCACGGACTGCGTCCTTACATGCATCGCCGCGACCGAGACGCCCACCCGCCCCTTCGTCGGTGGGCCACTCACCGGTCCACCCGGGCCCTGGAGTGCTTCGGGGCCCCCGCTGCGCCACGCGACCATCCTGCAAGTCTGAATTGAGCCTCAGCGTCTCGCATGCCTCCGCCCCGCGGAGCCGCTGTTACGTCCTGACTCAATCGGACTCTGATCATGAACACCTGCATCATCGCGCCGCCGCGCCGGCGATTACGGCCACCCGCGTGGCTGGCCATTCCACTGTTGCTCGCCGGATGCTCCACGCTCGATCCGGCAGGCGACATCAACCGGGCCGCTTCACTCACCATGAGCCGGGTTGGCCCGGACGCTGCCGCCGTCTGGCAGCAACCGGTGGACCAACCAAGCACAGCCTGGAACGGCATGTCGCCATTGACGGCGGACGCGGCGCTCATCGTCTCGCTCCAGAATGAGCCGGAACTCCGCATGCTTCTGGCGGAAATCGCTCAACGGCGGGTTGATCTGGTGCAGTCTGAACTGCTCCCGAATCCGACAGTCGGTTTCGGCGTCGGCATCGCGACAGATGGACTCTCGGGCGCCCCTGCCATTGTTCAAGGGTTGCAGGCCCTGACGTGGCTTTGGACACGCCCCGACCGCATTGCCATTGCCGAAGCAGGCCTGCAGCAGTCGATTCTTGCAGCCGCCTCCGGAGCAGTCGACTTGACGGCCAAGATCGCAACTGACCATGCGCGAGTGCTCGCCGCCCAGGAGCTCGCGTCGCTCGACGAGCAGAACCTCGCGATCACCGAACAGACACTCGACATCGTCGGCCGGCGCCTCGATGTCGGCGAGGCAGCCGAACTCGATCTGGACCGCGCTGAACTGGATATGCAGTCCGCCCGAACAGCGGTGATCGCCTCAATCCGTGCGCTTGAACAGGCCAAGCTCACGCTCCTGCTGGACATGGGCTGGCCGTCGCACGACACAGGCTGGACAGCTGCCGAGCCCGTGGGCGCCATGCCGCCGCGTGACGGACGCGACGACGCCTTGTGCGAGCTCGCAGTCTTGCAACGGCTGGATCTGGCTGCGGCGCAGGCAACCGTTGAGCGGGAACTTGCCGGTCTGGCACTCGCCGGAACAAAGCGACTTCCTGAGGTGCGGTTCACCTTCGGGTGGCAACGCAATTTCATGGATCGAAAAGCAGTGATGCCAGGCGCCTCGCTGACAATTCCCATTTTCGACGACGGAGGCCCCGCCATCGCCAGGGCTTCGGCCACGCTCGAGGCCGCGCGGCTCGCCTGGCTCGATCTCGCCAACCATGTGCAGTACTCGGTTCGTGATGCCGGCAGCAAGTGGCGGCAGGCGTCGGAAGAGTCGCGCGTAACCGCTCTGCAACTGCTCCCCGCCGTCGAACGTGCGGTCTCACGCAGCCGCGCCGCGTACGCGGAAGGTGTCGTCGACCTGACCGTGTTGCTGCTGGCGCAGGAGCGACACATTGCGGCGCAGCGAACGATGGTTGCCCAACGGCTCTCGGAGGCCGAGTCATTGATCGAACTTCGTCGCGCAGTCGGAGGCACATTTGAGCATGTCGAGGACGGGATCGCCGCCTCTACAACTGAACGGGAGGATGCATCATGAATGCACCAATTCCCATGCCCAAGAGAAAGTGGTTCTCGCGATTTGGCCTTCCACTGGCAGTCATCGTCGCCACCATTGCGCTGATCGTCGCTGCCGGATGGCAAGCCCTTCGGCCCGCACTAGAAGTTGAAGCGGTCACCGTCGTCATCCGAGGCGTCGAGACGGATGATCCTGTCAAAGATTCTGCAGCGGATGGCAGGATCATTCAGGCGCCGGGGTGGGTCGAAGCGGACCCCTTCAGTGTGTATGCCGGATCACTCGTGGAGGGCGTGGTCGAAAACGTGCTCGTCCTCGAAGGCGATCGCGTCAAGAAGGGCCAGCCGGTTGCCGAACTCGTTTCAGATGACGCCCGCATCGCCCGCGACGCAGCCGACGCGGGCCTGCAAGTTGCCAGGCAGCGACTCGCCAGCGCGCAGGCCACCCATCTGGCCATGGGTCCTGAAATCGCGGCTGCCAAGGCCAGGATGCGGTCCATCGCCGATGAGCATGGCCGTAAGGCGGCGCTCGTCGACGCCGGCGCCGTGGCGGCTGGGCCGGTGGCTAGGCTGGCCATCTCGCTCGATGCGGCCGCGGCTGACATCGCTCGGCTGGAAGCGAGGCGGGACGTCCTTGCAGCCGAGGCGTTGTCGGCTCAAGCCACCATTGAGGTCGCTGAAGCGAAGCTGGAGGCAGCCTCGCTCGCACTGTCACGCACGGTCGTCCGCTCTCCCATTGATGGCATCATCATCGAGCGGCTCGCTTCGCCCGGATCCGTCATTCGGTTCGGCAGAGATGTACACGCGTCTCACATCGTCCACCTCTACGACCCTGCGAAACTTCAGGTACGTGCGGACGTACCGCTCGCAGATGCCGCCGGCGTTGGCGTCGGACATCCGGCCGAGATCATCGTCGACGTCCTTCCCAACACCGCTTTCTCTGGTGAAGTGACGCGCTTCGTGCACCGCGCTGACCTACAGAAGAACACGGTCGAAGCCAAGATACGCATCGACGACCCCGCGGATCTGCTCAAGCCCGACATGCTTGCCCGTGTTCGCATCCTTCAGCCTGAGGCGACCGGATCGGGAACCGTCAGGCGGCTCGTCGACCGCGTGTTCATCCCGGCCGAATCCATCCTGCCTGATGGGACGGTCATGACCATTGGCTCGGACGGCCGCTCGCATGCGACGCCCGTGACACTCGGCGACTCGACCGTGGGTGGATGGCGTGAGGTGACTGCGGGCCTGAGCCATGGAGATCGCGTCATCACAAGCACCGTCAAGGCAGGTGAACGCGTCACAACTTCGCAGGAGGGCCACGATGATGGCACTCATTGAATGCAGACAACTGACACGCACGTACCGTCGCGGCGCCGAGGAGATTACGCCGCTACAAGATCTGAATCTCGACATTGAGGCTGGGCGCTTCGTGGCGCTCATGGGGCCCTCCGGTTCCGGCAAGACCACACTGTTGAACCTTCTGGCTGGGATCGACCGGCCAACGGCTGGCACACTCTCCATTGCGGGCGAGCCAGTGCACGCGCTCTCCCGCGGCGCCCTGGCGCAGTGGAGGAGTACGCACGTCGGGTACATCTTCCAGCTCTACAACCTCATCCCTGTACTCACAGCGTATGAAAACGTGGAACTCCCCTTGCTGCTCCAGCCGCTGTCGCGGACCGAACGGCACGAACGTGTCTCAGCCGCGCTCGAGTCGGTCGCCATCACCGACCGCCACGCCCACTATCCGAGGCAATTGAGCGGCGGCCAGGAGCAGCGTGTCGCCATCGCCCGCGCCATCGTCACCGAGCCGACCATTCTGCTCGCCGACGAACCCACCGGAGATCTCGACCGCGAAAGCGCCACGGCCGTCATGGACTTACTCGCTCGCCTCAACACCGATCAAGGGCGCACCATCGTCATGGTGACCCATGATCCCCGAACAACGGAGTGGGCGGACACCTTGCTGCATGTGGAGAAGGGCCAACTGGTCGAACAGGCCGTCGGAGGTGCCGCATAATGCGATTGCTGCGCGTGTTTCCGACAGTCCTCAAGCAGATCGTTCGCAATCCGATTCGGAGTGGCTTGACCATCGC
>CAZMPA010000021.1:0-17265 GCA_964567915.1 uncultured Isosphaeraceae bacterium
ACCGGGTCGGACTGCAGGACGGTGATGTGATCCAGCTTCTCGCCAACGACCTCTGCACGTTTCAGGTCGGGCTCGAACAGTCGGATGTCGAAGTCACGGCTCCCGAGAAAGCGGCACAGCCAGACCGCTGCGGCCGGGGCGCCGTTGATGGCGATGCTCCGGCGGCCGAAGGGGTCTTTCGTGAAGAAGCGCCGCGCGGCGGGGAAGGCCTGTTGTTCAGCGACGAGCGTGACGATGTCGCCGTCCTCGACGGCCGTATCGGCCGACGGCAGGAAGGCTTGCCCGTTTCGTGTGACGGCGGCAAGCCTGGCGCCCTTTGGCAGCCCGAGCTTCAGCAGCGGGGTGCCGATCGCCTGCGCACGCGGCGCGACTTCAATCTGCTGCAGCTCGATGTCGCTCCCCGCAAAGTGCTCGACGGCAATCGCTGCCGGATTGCGGAGTCGAGACGCCATCGCCGACGCCATCGCGCGGTCAGGTGAGAAGAGTTGATCGACCGAAAAGATCGACGCGTAGTCGAGCACTTCGTCCTGAAGAAACATGCTGTGATCGACGCGCGCCAGGGTTCGGTGGGCGCCCAGGCTCGCAGCGATGTCGCAGATCACCAGGTTGACTTCATCGACGTCCGTCGTGGCGATCACAGCGTCTGCGGTCGCCGCTCCGGCTCGCCGCAGCGTGGCCCCCGAACTGGCCGAGCCTTCAAGTACGGCAATGTCGAGATGCTCTTCAAGATAGGTAAGGCGGGTGTCATCGAGATCGATCACCGTGACGCTATGCCCCCTCAGGGTCAGCATTTCGGCCGCTGCAGTCCCAATGTCGCCCCCTCCGGCCAGAATGATGTCCATGCGCGTCCTCTCGTCCCCGTGGGCGGTCCCGCAGTGTATCCCCCAACCGTACCCAATCTTAGCGTCCGAGAACTCACCCCTTGACGGCGTCTGCTGCCGCCTCGATACTGGGACCTGACTCGATCGACCGACCGTCACGTCGAGCAGGCTCTGGTTCGGATGGATGGGGCCGTTCAGGCCCCTCAGGATTCACAGTATTTGAATACACGCCAGCGGTGTGGGGAAGGACACGGTCAGATGGGCACAGTGACCAAGAAGGACTTGATCGACCGGATCGCATTTGAGACTGGGCACCGCCGTGCGGACGTCAAGGACGTGGTGCAGGCCTTTCTGAACAGTGTCATCAATGAACTCGCCGAGGGGAATCGGCTCGAGTTCCGCGACTTCGGTGTGTTTGAGACCCGCGAGCGTGCAGCGCGCGTCGCGCAGAACCCGAGAACACTCGAGCGTGTGCCCGTCCCCGCTCGCAATACCGTCAAATTCAAAGTCGGCCGCCTGATGAAGATGGCGGTTGAGAACGCTGAAGGGTTGTCCGACAACCAGCAAGCGGTCGAAGAGACGGTTGAGGCCTGAGCCTGACCTGATTGAAGTGTTCGGCCACAAGGGTCGGATGGAAAGGCGTGCCGATTTTCTGGATCGGCGACGCTCGGCGCTTGCGGTTTTCTGTGGTTTCGAGACGATGTGCCCGCAGCGTCCTGAACCGGAGTCCAGAGCCAGTTGCCAGAGCCAGTTGCCAGAGCAAGTGATGGGTGAGTGAGATGAGTGGGTCGATGACACGGCAGGCATCCAAGCGGGACGACCGGCGGGACGACCGGTCTCTGGCCGATCTGTTCAACGCCCTCCCCCCAAGTGCTGTCGAGGCCGAGATGAGCCTGATCGGCTCGGTCATTCTCGATCCGGACGTGTGCGGCGACGTGGTGCAGGTCATTCGCCACGCCGACGACTTTTTCCGCCCGCCGCATGCGGAGTTGTGGTCCGCCATTCTGCACCTCTACGACACGCATCAATCCGTCGATGTGGTTCAATTGCAGCAACTGCTTGAGGACCGAGGATCACTTGAGCGGGTCGGCGGACTCGACTACATCGTCGAACTGGCCGATTCGGTTCCAAGCGCCGCTAATGCGGTGCACTATGCCCGGATCGTTCGGGACAAGTCCATGACGCGGCAGCTCATCGCTGCAGCCGGCGACATCCTGCGTGAGGCTTATGGCGGCGCTGAGCATTCCAGCGACCTGCTGGACGAGGCGGAGCAGCGAATCTTCAAGATCGCGCAGGCCTCCGAGTCCAGGCAGGCGGCCGAGCTTTCGGAACTCATCCGCGAGGCCATGGAGCGGCTTGAGAAGTCGGATGGCCAGCCATTGACGGGCGTCGGATCGGGATTCGCCGAATTGGACGTGCTGACCGGCGGGTTCCAGCCGGGCGAGTTGATCATTCTGGCGGCAAGGCCATCCATGGGCAAGACGGCGCTCGCGCTCAATGTGGCCGAACAGGTCGCCAGCCGTGGCGAAGCCGTGGGCGTCTTCAGCCTGGAGATGTCATCGGGCCAACTTGTGCAGCGTGTGCTGGCAAGTCGTTCGGGCATCGACGGCGATCGGATGCGTCGCAATGCGCTCCGAAGCAACGAGTTTCGGGCGCTCTTCGCCGCCTGTGACGAGCTTCGGTCCGCGCCAATGTTCATCGATGACACGCCGGGCCTGACGCTGCTCCAGTTGCGGGCCAAGGCCAGACGGATGAAGCAGAAGCACGATCTCAAGGCCGTGGTGATCGACTACCTCCAACTCATGACGTCCGGTCATCGCACCGAGTCGCGTCAGCAGGAGGTCAGCGAGATCAGTAGCGGCGTCAAGGCGCTTGCCCGGGAGTTGAATGTTCCGGTGCTCTGCCTCAGTCAGCTCAACCGCGCCGCCGAGCAGCGTGAAGGGCACCGGCCCCGCATGAGCGATCTGCGAGAGTCCGGCTCGATTGAGCAGGACGCGGACGTCATCATGATGCTGCACCGCGAGGCCTACTACCACCGCGACGAGGAGTGGCGGGACGACAACCCGGACAAACTCAATCTGGCTGAGCTCATCATTGCCAAGCAGCGGAACGGTCCCACCGGAACGGTCAAACTCACCTGGGATTCCCGGTCCCCCCGCTTCTGCGACTTCGGCGTGGCCGCGCCGCCCCCGGGGGTCATGCCGCCGTCGACTCCCTACGAGCCGCCGGCGGGTTCGGCGGGCGGGGATGATCTTCCGATTTGAGCGGCCTCAGGTGTGGCGTCTTCACTCGCGTCTCCGCCCCCGCCAACAGACAGGAAGAACACCATGCAGCCGATCCACGCTGCGAAGACGACGCCGCCCCACAGTTTGCCGAGCCCCACCCCGCCGCGGACGCCCGTTCGCTTCTCTCGCCAGCGCCACACATAGATCGGGCAGATTGCCAGCGTGAACAAGAGCATCGGCCAGAGCGAGGCCCACCCCACCTCATGCGGGAGCGGGACAGGCCGGACCATAGACGTGATGGCGAGCACGCTGAGGATGTTGAAAATGTTTGAGCCGAGAATGGTGCCCATCACAAGGTCAGATTGCCCACGCTTGGCAGCGAGAATCGCAGTAAAGCTCTCCGGAAGACTCGTTGCGATTGCCACCACGGTCAGGCCGATGACCGCCTCGGACAGTCCGGCGGTTCGAGCAATCTGCACCGCGCCGATCTCAGCGAGTTTGGCGCCGACGAGCAGCATGAGCAGTGAGAGCACCAGCAGACCCACCATGACGGCGGCGGGCCTCGTTGTCGATCCGACTTTGACCGGATCGCGCTCATCCGATCCGCCTCCCGACAAGCTCCGCAGGATGAAGACCGCCACCGGCAGCCCAAGCAGAAGAATGATGCCGTCCACCCGCGTGAATTCGCCGGTGATCTTGGCCAGCACAAGGAGCAGGATTACGGTGACGACCAGCAGCGGGTAGTAGACCCGCAGCACCTGCCGGCTCGCGTGGACGCCGTAGCGCAGACACGCCAGCCCGAGCACGAACCCGATGTTTGCGATGTTGGAGCCCACGACGTTGCCGAAGGCCAACTCGGCGCCAGCGTCGCTCGATGCCGCCGCGACGACGTTGAGTGCCAACTCTGGCGCGCTCGTGCCAAACGCGATGACGGTGAGGCCGATCGTGAGTGGTGACACGCCCAGGCGATTGGCTGTCCAGGTCGCCAGGTCAACCAGATAGTGGCCGCTGGTCAGCAGCAGGACGAGTCCGCCCAGAAGCATCGCCAGCGATACCCAGAGGGTGAGGGTCCCGGGAGCCCCGACGGAAGCAATCACAAGTGTGGGCATGGAGGCGGCCGATTGTAGAGTGGTCGCTGCCGGTGAGCCCACCCGGGTACGCTTGATTCCGTCGCTTGAAGGGACTTCCTCTGGATTCACACGACAGTCAGGACCTGATGGCCAAGGCCGCAGCCGGGGATGACGAGGCGTGGGCCGCGTTGGTGGCGTGCTATGCGCCGCGGGTTCATGCCCTGCTTGTCGCGAATTGCAGGGACCACGATCTGGCCGAAGAGATCACGCAATCGACGTTCTGCACGATCGCTGCCAAGGTGCAGACGTACGTGGAACAGGGCAGATTCGAGCCCTGGCTCTTTCGAATCGCCATGAATCGGCTGCGGGACGAGATGCGTCGCCGCGGCAGGCAGGCGACGCCAGTCTCGGGAGAGATCCTCAGGCCCGTGGCCGCAACGGGCAGGGAAGACCGCCCTCGGCACGCCCCGGTCGATGAGGAGACCGCCTCGGCCCTCTGGGAGGCCGTCAGGGGCCTCGGAGAGGCCGATCAGCGGGTGCTGCACCTGCGGCACGTGGCTGGGCTCAGTTTCAAACAGATCGCCGAGCAACTTGAGCAGCCTGTGGGAACCGTGCTGGCACGCCACTTTCGCGCGCTGAAGCGGCTCCGAGAGGTGCTGGGCGATGAAATCGCTGAGGATTTTGCCCGCAGAGGGCAGTAGGAGCCGCAACATTCGCCGCGGTGCGGCGTTGGAGAACTCGACCCATGAACACGCCCGACCCCTCATCCTGGCACGCCCCTGACGAACCCCTCGACGCCCGATGCGATCCCATCGACGAGGGGCTCGACGCGATGCTGGACCAGACGGCGCCGCGGGAGGTTCCGGAGGGCCTGGCAGACCGCGTTCTGGAGGCAACCCGAGCGGACCTGGAGCGTGGCCGCGGCGCAACACCGTCGAGGCTCGTCTTCCCGAGCATGGCCAGGCTGGCTGCTGCAGCCTGCGTCGCTGCGGCGGTGCTGGCGGCGTTCTGGCTGGTCAGCTTGCAGCCCGGCTCGCCTGTGGAGGATCGCCTTGCCACTGGCGACGCGGACCCGGCCGGCAGTGTGGATGTGGTGGCCGGGCCTATGGAGCGGTTCCGAGCGTTGCAGGCGGTCAACGAACTCGATTGGCAGGGGGCCGTCGATGATCTGGCACAGGTCGTCTGGGCGGTCCAGAATGGCGCGGCGAGTCAGATGGTGCTCTCGCCGGGCAAGACGCCGATGGAAGCTGTGGAAAACGAACTGGACTCCGTGCGGGTAGTTGCGAAACTCGAAGGTTGATGACGATGAAGACGATGCGAGGTTCGATGGGTGCGTGGTGGGCGGTGCTGGCGATCTGTACAGCAATTGTGTTGCACGGGGGCAACGGGCTGATGGCGAAGTCTTCCAACACGCCGCAGCCCACGGTTGATTCGGGCTCGTTCGTGGACCGGTATCTGGAAGTCGCCGAGCAAATCGATCCGATGCTCGCCGATCAGTTGCGGTCCATGTGTCAACTGGACCCCGGCCACTTCGGTCGCGTGCTGCGGCGGCTCGGGCCCCGGCTCGGCGAACTGGTGGACATGCGGCAGACCGACCCGGACCTCTTCGAGCGGAAGATTCACGAACTCCATCTGGAGGCGGCAATCGAGTCGCTCGCTGCGTCCATTCGCATGGCGCGGGCACTCGGCGAGCCGCCAGACCCCGGCACCGATGCGCAGCTCAGAGGACTCGTCGAGGCCCAACTGGGCGCCACGCTTCGAACTCGTCAACACCTGCTCGACCGCATGCGGGCGGAATTGGCCGAAGCGGAGGTTGAACTCAACCGCGAAGCCGCCGACTTCTCTTCCGAGGTCGGCCGGCGTCTGGAAGCGCTCCTGAACCGCTGAGGCCTCGGACCCCCGGTGCCGCACGACTTTCCGGCATACCATCGCCCTGCATGACAGTCAGCCGACCTCATCGCAGCCGCCGCGTGTCCAATTGGATCGCTGGCGGCTTTCTTGTTCTGGTCGCGGTGGCATCGCTCCTGAGTCTGCCGTGGACGCTCGGGGGCGTGGACGCCGGGGCTCGCTTTGAGGCGACGGCGCCCGCCCGCGCGCTCGCCGCTCCCAGTCTGGAGCACCCTGAGGCATGGCTCGGAACAGATCGGCTTGGGCGAAGCGTTATGGCCAGGATGCTTCTGGGCGGTGGTATCTCACTGGTCGTGGGTCTGGCTGCGGCCGGAACGGCGCTGCTGGTCGGGACGACGTGGGGTCTGGCTGCCGCGCTCGGTGGCGGGCGAGTCGACTCGGTCCTGATGCGCATTGTCGATGTGTTGTATGGACTGCCCTCAATCCTGCTGGTCGTTCTGTTGGCGGTTGCGATCGAAGGCGTGCAGGAGCGGCTCGGGCCGAGGATGCAGGGTGGAACCCGGCTGTTTCTGGATCTGGCCACGTTGTGGATCGCCATTGGCGGTGTGAGTTGGCTGACGCTCTCCCGAGTCGTGCGTGGTCAGGTATTGAGTCTGCGTGGGCGGGGCTTCATCGAGTCGGCCCGTGTCGTTGGCGTGCCGATCCGCCGGCAGATCAGGCGGTACTACCTGCCGTGGCTCGCCGGGCCGGTTCTGGCCTGCACCGCGCTCATCGTTCCGATGGCGATGCTCTCCGAAGCCTTCCTGAGCTTTCTTGGCATCGGTGTGCAGGAGCCCCTTCCAAGTTGGGGCAACATGGCGTCGGCGGCACTGGCCGAACTCAATCCGGTTCGCTCGCGGTGGTGGCTCCTGCTGTGGCCGTGTCTCATGATCGCCGGCACGCTCATTGCCCTCACCGTGCTCGGCGAGTCGCTTCGGCGTGGGCTCGACCCGCGTCAACGGGCCACGTCGGCATGACCCTTTCGCTTGCGGTTCGTGGCCTTGTCATAGAAGACGACACTGGAACGCGCCTGGTGTCCGATCTGTCATTCGATGTGACCGCCGGCTCGGTCACCGCGATCGTTGGTGAGTCAGGCAGCGGCAAGACGCTGACTGCGCTCGCTGTACTTGGGCTGCTTCCGAGGGAGGTGCGGCAGACGGCGGGCTCGATCGCCGTCAATGGTGTGGAGATCACGTCCCTGCCGGCCGACACGATTCGATCGATGCGGGGCCGCGACATGGCGATGATCTTCCAGGAACCGATGACTGCGCTCAATCCGGTCCTTCGCATCGACCGTCAACTGGTGGAGGCGCGTTGTCGCCGAACGCCGGTCAGCGGTCGGCGGGCGGCTGCGTGGTGCCGCGACGCCCTGGCCCGGGTTGGCATTGCCGATCCCGCCCGCGTGTCGCGGTGCTGGCCGCACGAACTCAGCGGGGGCATGCGGCAGCGGGTCCTGATCGCCATGGGACTTGCCGGCGAGCCAGGGCTGGTCCTTGCCGACGAGCCGACGACGGCGCTGGACGCGGTCAACAGGCGGGATGTGCTGGACGTGCTGGCGTCGATGGCGGCGCGGGGCGCGGGTGTGGTGTTGATCACACATGATCTGGCGTCCGTCCGCAGGTGGGCGGACCACATCGTTGTCATGCGGCATGGGATCTGCTGCGAATCCGGACCGGCGGCAAGCGTGCTGGACGCGCCCAAGCACCCGTACACCAGGGGCTTGCTCGACTGTGTGCCGCGGCCCGATCGGCCCGGCCCGCTGCCTGAAATCGCCGCCTCATAGAGAGGCCAGGGGGTCGCATTCAGAGAATTCATCGAACCAGAGAATGGTTTTCGGACGTAGGCAATTGTCGGGGTAACCGCCAGGAGACCAGGCATGTCCGAACGACCCGCGTCGCTGACCGTCCAACAGGCCAACTCTTCCAGCCTGAAGCACCCGGCGCACGCGGCTGGCCCGATTGAGGCGATCTGGGTGGCTGCAGCCCTGCAGCGGTGGCACGTGCCGGTTCTGGCGGGTGCCGACTCGGCGCTTCCGTACATCTCGCTTGAGGGTGACGAGCCGGTGGCGCTCTTCTTCCCCACCCGCCCCCCCGCGCGGCGGGCCCGCGATGGCTGGCTCGGCGATGTGGCCGACGTGCCCGTCGAGTCCCGCCAGGTCAGCCGTGAGGCAGCCTACGCGGTACTGAGTCGCTTGCACGGCCGCGGCATGCAGTGGATCCGAATCGATCACGGACCACACAGCCTGCGGCTGCCGCTTGAACCGCTCGTCGGCGCGATGCAGCGATTGTGGGAGCAGGATCTTCAGTGCGGCCCTGAGGCAGGGGTCTGGAACTGGCTGGCCCGTCAGGAGCGTGTGCTCATGCTGCGAGATCCCGCTGCCGACGACCTGCCGCTGGTCGAGATCGTTGACGAGGCGCCGTCCATTCGGTTGTTTGTCGACATGCCGCGAGCTATGGCTCGAGCGGCCCGCCTGTCGCTTCGCCTCGACGATGACCGCCGCCAGCGCGTCATCTCCATGGATGGCACGTCATCGGTGGATTGCCTGCGTCGGCTGGCGCACCTTGGCGTTGAGCAGATCGTGTTGGAGCAGCCCGGAGGTCAGCGGCGACTCTCCCTCGCGGCGCTTCTTCAGGAAGCACGCCGCGCCGCCTGAGCGGCGATGTCTAGATCGCTTCAGACTCGATGCTCGCCGTCTCGCCGGCGAGTTTCTTGTCTATGAACTTCGTGATCCACCGCTGAAACGACTTGCCGGCCGCCATGTCGCGTCCAGAAAAGCAGATGGTTCGGATGTCGGCGACCTCGATGCGTGTGCGGTCGCTGCCATCGGCCGGGTCGAGTCTGACGAATGAGCATCCGTTGTCGAAGAGGTATCCGACGTGCTCGGCGCCATCATTGGTTGAGATCGTGACATCGCCTCGATAGGAAGCTGCCCACTCCAGAACGTGTTCGCGACACGCATCGTCGATGGTGACGGCGAGTCCTTCGGTGGGACCGCCCGGTGTGTCCGCTCCCTCGCTCATTCCGGCTCAATCTCCTGCCCGGTTTCAAAGTCGATGATTCGCCACTGGCAGCGGCGTGCAAGACGCATGATGGCGAGCCACGCGATTTCGTCTTCGGTGATGGTCAGCAGCATCTGCTGGACCGGGTCCTGATTCGGAGTCATCTCAAGCCGGAATCCCGGACCCCACAGGAGATCCTCGCCGGGCCGCTCGGGCCCGGTGTTGAGCGACGCAAGCGTCGCAATGAGGTCCCGGCGCGTACCGAGGTCGGCGGTGGCGCCGTTCTTGGAAGGGGGCAGGATGGCGAATTGCTGGGCCACGATGACTCCATGATGGGGGCCGAACGGAGGGCGGGGGAGCCATCCTACCAAGAGGCGGTTGGCCGTCAGGCCGGCTGATCGGTCAGGTCGGCAATGCACCGGATCAGCCGCTCAAGCGGTACGGGCTTGGTCATGTAGGCGTGCACACCGATGGACTTGGCGTAGACCTCGTGCCGGCGACCTTCATTGGCCGTCACCATGACCACGATGGGGGGCTCGGCGGCCTCCCTGAACTCCTCAAGTACGAGGAATCCGGACCGCTTGGGGAGCATCATGTCCAGAACGACCACTGGCGGCTCATGGCTTCGCCAGAGCGAGACAGCCTCGTTGCCGTCGGCCGCCTGGATCACTTCAGCGCCCTCGGACCGCAATGCCAGCGTGATCCCGCTCCGGATGTCGGGGTCGTCGTCAACGACGAGGATGGAGAGCGATTCGAGTCGCATGGGTCGAGTATGAGGTGGCGGAGGCCAGCCGTCAAAGACCGCCGCCGGCTGCTTCACGATTGGATGCTTCGATGATCTGCTCGGCATCGTCGCCGGCCAGCCAGGGGAGGCTGCGGATGCGGGCGGCGTGCGATGCTGGCATGGCCACACCCTTGCGGACATGCTTCGGTCTGCTTTTCCACCGGCGGTGAATCCACAGGTACTGCTCGGGGCAGGCGGCAACGAGCGACTCCAGCCCGCGGGTGTACCGGGCAGTGATGTAGTACAGCGGGTCATCCTGTTGGGCCCAGTCCTCAGGCTCGATGATGTCACCAACCACAAACTCGTAGTCGATGGCCTGAGATCGCCTGCGGGCCATCGCGACGATGATGGGGGTCTCAAAGCGCATGGCGAGCAGCGCAATGGACTTGTACGCTGACGCGAGCCGGCCGAAGAACGGGACGAAGACACCCTGATCTCCCGCGTTCTGATCGGCGATGAAGCCGAGCCGGCCACCAGACTCCAGGATCGACTGCATTCGAGGCGTCGCGCCCCACTTTGTCAGCACTTCCAGGCCCCAGGCCTGCCGAATACCGAGCGCCCACCTATTCAGCAGGGGATTGTCCAGCGGGCGGGCGAGCGCCGCCATGGGATAGCCGATGACCGAGAGGCCGTACCCGAGCAACTCCCAGTTCCCGCAGTGGCCCGTGAGCAGAAGTACCGGCCGGTCGGACGTCAGCAGGTCGATCGCCGGAGTTGCCGTCGTGACGTCAATGTGCCTGTGCCAGGTCGTGGGCCGGATCTTCCGCCCCATCATGATCGCATCGACCGCCGCGAGTTGGAACAAGTGCTCGATACTGGCAACGGCGATGCGGCTGATTTCAGCAGGGGAGCGGTCAGGGAAACTGTGTTCGAGATTGCTGATCGCTCGGTTTCGATGCCGAGCGTTGAGCGCGGCGTAGGCGCGAGCGGCCATCTTGAACGTCGCGAGATTGGTGCGTTCCGGGAAGCACTGGATGGTCGCGGCAAGCACCCGCGCGGGTAGGTACTCGGCGACGTTCCGCAGCAGGGTTCGTCGGGCCATCGTCGTGGTTGCCGCGATCAGAGATCCGTTCGGCCGGTCAGAATCTCAAGTCGATTCTGATTCAGCACCGGGATCTTTGCCTGCCTCGCCTGCTCAAGCAGCGCCTGATACTGGTCGACCATCGTGCGAATGCGGCGGTATTCGTTCATGACTTGTGTGGACGCTTGGGTTGAGGGCTTGATGGGGGCCATCGGCTCGGTACCCAGAACCAGAAAGTCCAGATCGCCCGGAAGTTCGTCGCCCTTGACGACCGCACCGCCCCAGTTTCGAATGCGGTCCCGCAGGTACTCCGCCTCTTCCTCACTGGGCAAGCCGTCGTGGTCGACATCAAACTTGCCATGGACGAGGAACTTGAAGGTGTACTCGGGGTCGTAGACGGCGTTCGCCAGGACGTTACCGGGCAGAATCGGGCGGGACACCGTGCCGCGGGTGACTTTGGCGGTCGAACTCGCCTCACCGATCTTGACCACTTGAATGCTCGCCTTGCCTCTGGAGTCGTCCTCGTTGGCCGCGGATTGAATCTGGGCCGCGTTGTCAAAGACCTCAAAGGTCATGCCCAGGACGATCTGATCCTTGCGGCCGCGGTCGATGTAGACCAGGTCGCCTCCGCCCACGACGTCCAGCACGCTGCCGTCGACGAGCGCCGCCGGGTTGGCTCCGCTGACGCGGGCCCGATCACGCTCGGCATCGGTCTTCGCCTGCGCCGCGCTGAGTCGCTTGTTGGAGGCGGTGAGCTGGTCGATCTGGTCCCGTTGCTCGGCGATGGTTGAGTCCTTCTCATCTCGCAGGGAGGCCTGGCGATCCTCGAAGTCGTTGGTGACCTTATTGATGGCGTCCTGATGACGCTTGTCTGCGTCGGTGTAGGGCTTGAGTTGGTCCGCCTCGGCGGCAAGCAAGTCCGCATGACCCTGGTTGGCCGCCGCGAGGTCTGCGGCGAGCTGCTCCTGCATGCGGGTCGCTTCGTCGGCGCTCGCTTGCAGTGCGGTGTTGGCGGCCTCCAGGTCGGACACTTTGCGCCGCAGCTCAGCCATCGTGCCAGCGAGTGATGCGCCATCGGCCAGCCCGAGCTCTTCCCGAGCCGCGGCAACGTCGCCGGTGGTGCGACCGACTGCGAACTGCCATGTCGCCTCGTGGCGGTTCTGCAGGGCTTGCAGAATGGAGTCGCGGCCTTTGGAATCCTTCAACTGCTGGTACCAGTCCGACGCCCGCTCCGAAGTGGTGGCGACCCGGTCCAGGTCTGCCTTCGCCGTTGCTGCGATCGTTCGCTCGCCCTCCCACTTCCCGTACAACAGGATCGATGCGCCAATAAGGAGGATCGTCAGAAGCACGAACACGTTCTGGGAGATGAGGACGCCGCTACCGGCGGAACTGCGGATGGCCATTTGATTACGGTCTCCAGAGGGCCCGGATGAGGGGATTCACAAGAGTCGAGCGTGGAAGTCTCCCCACCCGGCACCCCAACGTCAAGATGCGACCCCCAAGTTGGTCTGGAAAGTGGCTGTTTCCGGCCCCAGAGGGGCAACGATTTCAATCAGGCGGGGGGCAATGCGCGGCTCCATGGCACGGGGGGCTGTACCATGGCCGATTCTCGCCCCAGACCCGCATGCGACCGCCGTTGGTCCTGCGGAAGCCACCGGGCGAGGTCAGGAGTTCCGCCCGATGCAGGCCGCCGACGTGCTTCAGAGTCTCTCCCGCCACCAACTGGTGGACGGGTATCCCCTGGTCGTCGATCTTGAGAAGTCTCAAGGCTGCTGGATTCACGATGCTGCGACGGGCGATCGGTACCTGGACGCCTTCACATGCTTCGCTTCATGGCCGATCGGCTTCAACCACCCGGGGATGAAGGAACCGGCCTTTGAGGCGGCACTGATGCGAGCGGCTCAGTCCAACATCGCCAATGCCGATCTGTACACCTCCGAGATGGCAGAGTTTGTGCGGGCCTTCGCAACCCACGTGACGCCGGACGGCTTCCCGCATCACTTCTGGGTTGCTGGCGGCGGGCTGGCCGTTGAGAACGCCATGAAGACAGCCTTCGACTGGAAGGCGCGGCGGCTCGGTCGGACCGACTACCTCGCAGACTGCAACGATCTCTCCATCGTGCACTTCCAGCAGGCATTCCATGGTCGGACTGGCTACACGATGAGTTGCACAAACACGCTGCCGGACAAGATCGGCCTGTTCCCACGGTTCCCATGGCCCCGCATCCACAATCCTGTCTGCAAGTTCGATATGGACGGCAACGTCTGCAACGACATTGAGGCCGAAGAGGCCAGGGCGTGTGAACAGCTCGACAAGGCATTCGCGGAGAGCGCCGATCGCATCGCCGGCATCCTCATCGAGCCCATGCAGGGCGAGGGGGGAGACAATCACTTCCGACCAGAGTTCATGGCGACGCTTCGAAAGTACGCCGATGAGCACGACTGCCTTCTTCTGTTCGACGAGGTGCAGTCCGGCTTCTTCGGCTCAGGCAAGCCCTGGTTCTGGCAGCATCTCGGCACCGCGCCAGACGTTGTGTCCTTTGGCAAGAAGTCGCAGGTATGCGGCATTTACGCCGGCGGCAAGGTTGACGACGTCGAGCAGAACGTCTTCAAGGTGTCCAGCAGGATCAACTCGACGTGGGGCGGCAATCTGGTGGACATGGTCCGCTCCCGCCGCTTCATTGAGATCATCGTTGAGGACGGCTTGGCTGAACACGCCCTGATGCTGGGCGAGCGGCTCATGGATGGTCTTCGCTCGATTGCGAAGGACACTGGGGCGTTCAGCAACATTCGAGGTGTTGGCACACTCATCGCTGTGACCTTCCCGAGCCCTGAGCACCGCGCTGCGGCCATCACCGCCATGTTCGATCGCAAGGCGATGGTGCTCCCGTGCGGAACGGATTCGATGCGGTTCCGGCTTCCGCTCACGATGACATTTGAGGAAGTAGACGAGTTGCTCAACCGCACGGCCGAGTCGGTCAGGTCTGCGCACGCAGCGACCCTGCCCTGAGGGTCAGTTCAGCAGGTCGTCTTCGGTGCGGAACTCAAGCACGCCCGGGAGCAGTTTCTGCTGCAACTGGCGAATCTCTGCGCAGTCGAATATGACGCGGTGCGCGTCCAGCGTCTCCACCAGATCCGGTGTGGTGACCGGCATCGCCTGCGTCGAGCCGTCCATATGCGAGAGGTTGATTCGGGTGGGGTCCCACAATCCCGGTCGGTCGTACCACATCTGGAAGTTCTCGAACTCGCCGACCTTCTGATTGGGGTGAATCAGGAAGCCATTGAAGTTGCGTCCCGGAGCGTGGCCAGACTCGCCAGGGTCGTCCTCGGTGATGGTGCACATGGTCCGGCTTGGCTGCTTGACGCCCATCATCGTCGGGCAGGCGACGGCGTAGACCAGGAAGTTGCCGCCAAACGGGTCGAGGGGTGGGCCGCCTGGAAAGTAGGAGTCGTCGCCACAGACGTTGACGCCGACGAAGGCGTTGAGTGAGTACGACCGAATCCGGTTGCTTGGATCAAGCGGAGAACGGTAGACGTCGAGGTTGCCGTCCAGATACTCCCAGGCGGCCCCATCGGACATGGACGCGGGGAGTTCGGCCGAGACGGAGTTGCCGTCGAGCGACTCAAGGCGTTGGGCTGACGCATCGTTGTACGCGCGGACCCACATCCGCTCGCGGGCGTCTTGAGCCAACTGGCCAGGGGTCTTGCCGCCGAGGTCATAGTCGGGATTGGACTCAAACTGGTCGAACGCAGAATCATCCGGTTCCGTGCGTGGGTGGAGCAGCCGCGAGTCGTTCGCCGCCGCGTACTGGGCATCGGCCAGGGCAATCTGCCGCTGATGGGCGAGGTCCGCCGTGGACATCGCTGAGGCGTCCAGACTTCGGGCGCCCACGAGCACGATGGCGGCCAGAATGGCGAGAATCGCCACCACCGCCATCAGCTCCACGATGGTGAACCCCCGTTGATTGCTTGTGCGTGGCTTCATGGGCAGCTGCCGAAGGCTCCAATAATGGCGAGCAGATCGTTGACATCCGTCAGCCCGTCACCAGTGACATCCGCATCGGGTGTGCCCCAGGATGCGATGCACGCCAGAAGATCGTCCACATCCACCGCGCCGCTGCCGTCAAGGTCGTTCGGGCACGAAGGTGACTGAGAAAAGATCACCATGGAGTATGCGCCGAATCTGATCGAGGCGCTGTAGGGCAGCCCATCCCACGGGATGCCCTCCACCACGACGTCCTCCGTGAGGTGGTCGCCGAATTCGGCGTCATAGCCTGTCCAGTCGCTGTTGAAACGGGCTTTCCACGTGCCTCCCTGCGGGAAGCCAATCCGGTAGTCGTCCCAGTCCTGATTCTTGAAGTTGGCCAGTACGATGACATCGTCTCCGACGCCGCCATCCATCCAGCGGTGCCAGGCCGCCACCTTGTCCCAGTCGTTCACGTGATGCACGTTGACGTGCTCGCCAGTGAGTCCTCGCGTGTTGCCCTGCCGATTGAGGCGGAGGTCGATGAGGTCGCTGTAGAGCCAGGTCAGCCCCTCATATGTTGCGGCCCGATCCCAATCGAGCGGGACTGCGTCCGTGAACCACTCATCCTCAAGGAATTCCTGCCCCTGAAAGATCATCGGAATGCCTGGGGAGGTGAAGACGACGCCCGCAGCGAGGGTGGATCGCTTCTTCGAGTAGTACGAGTCGGCGTTGCCCGGCCAGATCGCCTCGGGAACGCGGCTGCGGCCGTTGGCGACTTCGTCGTGCGACTCGGTGTAGATCACACGTTGGAACGGCGAACTGTTGTATGCAAAAGTGATCGCGTCCTTGATGGTCCACATGCTGCGGGAGCCATCATCGGCCTGTTCGACCACCTCTCGTACGGGATGGACAAACCACGGATCCCACTGAGCGTCAAACCCCGCGCCGCCGACGCTCGTTGGCTTTGTGATCCAGTGGTTATTGCTCATGTCTTCGGCCGCGATGAGCTTGTCCGGATACAGGGTGTCGAGCTCGTCGTTGACCCATTGCATCCAGGACCAGCCGTCCGGGTTGTTGCCGGCGTCGGTCCATTCGATCCATCGCGTGCCGTCCATTCGGATGCCGTCAATGCGGTACTCGTCGAACCACTGGAGCACGGCGTCACGGAGCCATTGCCGCACGGCGTCGTCGCCGAAGTTCGGACGCGTGTCGCCCCATGGCGTGTAGGCACGGTCGTCGTTGTAAAAGAAAATGCCGCCAAGGTCGTTCTCGTGCCAGCCGTCAAACTGCCAGGCGCCAAGGTCTGTTGGACCGAGGTGATTGAAAACGACATCGACGAGCACGGCGATGCCTCGGTCGTGGCAGTCGTCCACCAGTTGCTTGAACCGCGCGGGCCCGCCGTAGTAACTCTCGATCGATAAAATGTGCCCTGGGTTGTAGCCCCACGACTGGTCGCCCGCGAACTCGTTGATAGGCATGAACTCGATGGCGTTGACGCCGAGGTTGGCGAGATGATCCAAGTGATCCCGCACGCCGTCGAAGTCTCCGGGGAAGCCGCCGCCATCGGTGACGCCGAAGGTGCCGGGGTGCATCTCGTAGATGACGAGCTCATTCCAGTTGTGCATCTGGAAGTCGTTCTGCCACGGGAACTGATTCGGGTTGACGATGACAGACTTGCCGTTCGAGCTGGTCAGTTTGCGGGCTCGGGGGTCATTCCGCCAGTGGGTATTGCCGTTGTTGAGAATGACGAACTGGTACTCATGGCCTGCCCAGACGCCCGGGACATCCAGACTCCAGAGATTGTCGCCTTCGTTGGTCAGCGGGTGACTGTTGGTCGACCAGCCATTGAATGATCCGGAGACATAGATGGCGTCCGCATTAGGTGCCCAGGTGCGGAAGGTCGTCCCCCAGCCACCATCGTCCTGATAGACGGTGGCGCCCATGCCGGGGCGGGACGAAGCCTCTCCTGCAAACGCCGGTGAGGCGAGGAGGATGGCGGCACAAGCGAGTTGAGCGAGGCAACGCATGGTCGGACTCCGAGTATACCCCCGTCACAGAGGGCTTCAGCCAGCGCACACCGCACCCCCCGAGGCATCGCCGCGGGGGGTGCGGTAAGGGGTCACGCGATGGAGGTCACGGGCAGATCTCGCCGAAGTGACCGATGAGCTCAAGCAGGTCGTCGACATCGGTCAGGCCGCTGCCGTCGATGTCGGTCGGGCAGTCGTTGCCGCCGCCGCCGAGATCGCAACCATCATCACACGCCAGACCTTCGCCCCAGAGGCCGCGATTGGAGTCGCAGTGCTCATAGGTCACGCCGTCCCAGCACTCGCCGTTGGCGAAGCAGCAGCGTCCGGCTGCAGGCGGTACGCACGGATCGGCCTCGGCGCCCATGACCACGAACTGATCACCATCGACGGCGCCGAAGTCCACGCCGCGGGGGTCTGCCAGGTTGGCCGATCCACCAAGGCCGCCGAGCACCTGATTGGAGACCC